>JBEKOS010000077.1:0-12013 GCA_049521535.1 Terriglobales bacterium
TCCGGCATCGATCGCGCCGCCGGACTGCCGGTTCGAGTAATCAGTAATAAAAGTGTTTCCCCGGTAGTAATCCGCCTGGGTATTTACGGCGAACAGCCGGGGCGCCATAAACCAGTGAGGTGATTTCTTGAGCGGATGGTAATACTCGGTCTGCGCCAGGTATTGGTAGCCGATGGCCACGTCGCTTCGCCACTCGGAGCCGAAGCCGCCGACATCAAGGAAGGTAATCCGGGCGCCGATATTGAATTGCGGGTTGTTGTACGCCGAGCCATTGATTAGAAGCAGCGGGCGAATAAACGGTGGGCCATATTGTTTCTCGTCGGCTTGAATCTGGAGGCCCTCCTGGCCGTCTTTGTCGACCATTCCAAACCCCAGCCGGGAGTATCGGCCGTCGCCAACCACTAGCGTGAGCTGGCGATCCAGTTCGTCAGTGTCTACGGGCTTGCCCACATTGGCGCCCAACTCGCGCTCTATGTTTGTTGCCAGGTAAGGCTTGGTGCCGATGACTTCCACAAACTGCGGAATGGGCACAGTTCGTTGGCGGGCTTTGCGCTGCGCCAAATATTCGTTCCACTCCGCTTCGCTGACGCTGTAGGCAGAGAGTTCGGCGGCCTTGCCTGCAGCCGCCTCGTATCCCTTTTTGATTATGGCCGTATCCTTCTCATAGTCCAGCGAGGTAAATTCCGTTAGTGGTACGGAAATCAGAATGTTGGCCATTTTCTTGCTGCGGTTTTCATTGGCGGAAATCACCGCCGATATTGACTGGCCTAGCACGCCTACAGAAGAAAGCGATTCTGTGGGCGGGAGGTCCCGGCTTTCCAGATGGATGGCGATGGTAAACTGCGCGCCCATTTCCAGCGCGACATCGACCGGCAGATTATCGAGGAGCCCGCCATCAACCAGGATGGCCTTCTTCGTTCGCATGGGAGTGAAGATGCCGGGCAGCGACATCGTCGACCGCAAGGCTGCCGCCAGCGAACCATCGCGCAGGACCAGGCGCTCGCTTGAAACCAGATCAGTAGCCACGCAAGCAAATGGAGTGGGGAGTTCGTCGAAGTTCTTGATCTGGGAATAAGGAAGCGCGATACGGTCGAGGAGAAGGCCCACCAGGTAGCCGGAATTAAATCCCGAGGGAAACTTGACACCGTGCTTGATACCGAACTCAAGGGAGTTAGGATAATCAATGGCATCTTCTTTGCGCCGGTAGGCGAGGTCGCGGAACGGAATCTGGCCTCTTAGAACGTCGTCCCAGTCAATTTCATGCACCAGTTTGGTCATCTGGGTGGCCGAGTAACCTGTGGCGTAAATACCGCCGACCAGGCCGCCCATGCTGGTTCCGGCTACGTAGCTGACCGGAATGCGGTGTTCCTCAAAGTACTGCAGAACACCAACGTGCGCGAGGCCAAGGGCCCCGCCCCCTTCCAGCACCAGGCCGATCTTCGGCCGCTTTGGAGGGGGCGCCGTTTCTTGGGAAATCGCAAGCGTTGCACTGAATAGAAGGGCGACAAGCAGACAGAATAATGCTATTCGTGGAGGCATGACATTCAACCTTAATACAGCACTCTAAACCTTGTCTTCAATATACTGTTACAGGTTTTTGCTTCCGTGAAAACTGTTAGTTCTGACAGTGTGCTAAATGCGGCACACGGTGTAGGCTTGAAGCGTACTGGCGTGGCGCCAGGAATCGCGCACGGATATCACAATGAGTACTCTTCCCATGACCGAGCTGCGTCCAGTACCGGTTTGTATGGCCCTGGTGGTTGACAGGGACCCTGAGCTTGGGGAGCGGCTGCGGCAGACCCTCGGGCTCGGCGCCTGGGCGGTCCAACACGTTCAGAACAACGCGGAAGCGCTCGCCTTGGCGCAAAAGAAGAGCTTCGATCTAATCCTGACCAGCGATAAGACTTCCGGACGGGAGGATGTCGAACTGCTGCGCAAAATGCGGCGCATACGCCCGCACACGCGCATGATTATCCTGGCCGATGAAAGCGCGCCGGCGGACGTGATCGCCTCAATGCGCGAGCATGCATTCAGCTATTTTTCCACACCCGTCGCCGCGGACGCGCTGGCAACGATGATCCGGCACGCCATTGAGGAGCCCTGCTGGGACGACGGCATCGACGTGGTTTCCGCAACGCCGGAATGGATTCGCATTAGCGCCCGGTGCGATTATCCAACCGCCGATCGGGTGCTGCAATTTTTTGATGAGATCGCCGAACTGCCCAACCCGGAAAGGCACACCGTGGGCATGGCATTTCGTGAAATGCTGACCAATGCCATCGAGCATGGCGGGCGGCTCGATCCTACCCAGCAGGTGGAAATAGCATACTTGCGTGCCAAGCATATGGTGACATGTTCGATAAAAGATCCGGGCGAAGGTTTTACCCTGGATGAGATCCCTCACGCCGCTATCGCCAATCCTGAGGATGACCCGCTGCGCCACTTGGATTATCGCAAGGCACAAGGCTTGGGCCCGGGCGGATTCGGCGTGCTGCTGGCACAAAAGCTGGTGGATCAGCTCATCTATAGCGAAGAAGGCAATGAGGTGCTGTTAGTCAAGTACATTAATGCGGAACCGGCGGAATCCGTCGATGAGGCGACTCTCGAAGGCGGCGACAGATGTTAGCCGAGTGATGCAAAGCGAAACCTAGCGGAAAGCCTCCGCACCGACCATGAGGCCAGTAGGTGCGACACGAATAAGGCTGCCGTTCCAAGGACCGCAAACTAGCATTTCTGACAGTTGTATTCGGCGTTGGCTTAACTTAGGCTACAGTTTCACGGAAGAAACGAGACGTCTTCTCAAGCGGAGGCAAATAATGATCAGGACATTCGCAAGACAGGCCTTGTCAACGACGCTATGTCTTCTGGTAATCATCTCGACAATGGCGATTGGGGCCGGAGCCCAGGCGCCTCCGGGACAGCCTGCGCCACTGACGCCGCAGGAACTGCAACAACTGGCTGCGCCCATTGCACTGTACCCGGACGCCCTGGTCGCCCAGATTCTTGCCGCGGCGACGTTTCCCGACCAGGTCACCAGTGCCGACCAGTTTCTCTGGCAGAACCAAACGCTCACTGGCGTGACGCTGATGAAGGTCGTTGACGTTCAGCCATGGGACCCGAGCGTGAAGGCCCTTACGCAATTCCCTACGGTGCTCGACAACATGGCAAAAAACCTCGCGTGGACATCCTCGTTAGGCGAGGCATATCACCTGCAGCCCGCCGACATGATGGTTGCCGTGCAGGTGCTGCGCGCCAAGGCTATGGCCTCGGGCAATCTGAAGTCAGGCTCGCAGATTACGGTGGTCCAGCAATCGCCGCAGACTATTGTGATTCAGCCGGTGAACCCGCAGGTGGTATATGTTCCGGTTTACAACCCCACAATCGTCTACGGCGTACCATATGTTGTTCCCGGATACAGCACGACCGCTGTGGTGGCGACCGGCGTAATTGCATTCGGAGCCGGTATTGCCGTGGGCGCCATGATGGCCGGCGGAGGCTGCTGCGGCTGGAGCTATAGCTACTGGAACTGTAACTGGCACGGCGGCACCGTGGTGTACGGCTCGACCAGCTACTACGGAAACAGCGCCTGGCACGGCGGCTACTATGGCACCACCACCAGCGCCTATGGGCCCAACGGTTCCGCGCATTACAGCACAGGCTATAACCCGTCCACTGGAACCTATGCGCGCGGTGGGACGGTTTCGAACGGCTACGGTAGCGCCAGTGCCGGCCAGGCATATAACCCATCTACTGGCAGTTACGCGCAAGGCCAGAAATCCTCGAACGCTTACGGCAGCGAAGCTACCGCATCGGGCTACAACGGGAAGACGGGCGCATATGGCTCGACCGAGCAGACCTCCAATGCCTATGGGAACTCGGGAAGTTCCACAGTGACTAAGAACGGGCAGACCACCACGACGCAGCACAACACGAACTCGCAAGGAACCACTGCCTCGGCCCACAGTACAAATGGCGCGTCAGCTTATGGCGCTTCAAACGGAAAAAATAGCGCCGCCTACGGCACGACCTCGAATGGCGACAAATACGCTTCTGCAAATGGCACGCAGTATAAGAACACTGGCAACGGCTGGGAGAAAAACGATAACGGGAGCTGGAACAGTGTTCAGAAACCGACCAGTTCCTCGGGCAGTTCGTACAAGCCACCCTCTTCTTCCGGGAGCGGCTACAACAGCTCGTACAAGCCGAGCAGTTCCAGTTACGGTAGCTCCTCCGATTCCAAGGGTTGGGGATCGTCAGGGGAAAAGAGCAGCGGCTCATCGGCGTTCGGCGGCAGTGGCTCCGGCTGGGGAGACAGGTCAGCGAGTTCGCGTGGCTGGAGCAGCCGCGGTGGCGGAGGCGGCGGCTTCCGTCGCTAAATCAGAGATCATTCATGGCCCCCAGAATGACAACCGAGGGTGTTGGCAACGGAATAGAAAACAGCAATAGTGAGTCAGCGCGCAGCTTTTATTTCTTGGAGGATAGTTATGTTGCTCAAAACCCGTAGAACCGCAATTGCCGTTCGCATCGTACTTCTGGCGATCATCATTCCGCTGGCGGCCTGCAACAAGACCGACAAATCCATATTGACCAAGGTATTCAGCTCGCCCGACGATGCCGGCAATGCACTCATGGAGGTGGGAAAGTCCGGCGATCAAAACGCACTGCTGGAAATCTTCGGCCAGGATTCAAAGGAGATCATTTTCACCGGCGACCCCGCGCAAGACAAGCGCAATGTCGAATTATTCATGGCCGGATACCAGCAAATGCACCGCTGGCGCACCATGGCTGACGGCAGCGAAGTCCTGCTTCTCGGAGTCGACAATTTTGCTTTCCCGATCCCGTTAAAGAAGAACAGCGGCGGGCAGTGGTATTTTGACGCGGCTGCAGGAAAAGATGAGATCCTGTCGCGCCGGATTGGCCGCGACGAACTGGCCGTCATCGATGTGTGCACGGCGCTGGTTGACGCCCAGAACCAGTACTTCTCCCAGGGGCATGATGGCGCCGGACCGAAGCAGTATGCGCAGAAGTTCATCAGCGACCCCGGCAAGCAAAACGGTTTGTATTGGGATTCTCCTGAGGGTCAGCCGAAGAGTCCGCTCGGACCCCTGGTGGCGTTCGCCACCGCGGAAGGCCTTAGCGTCAAGCCTAACTCGCACATTCCCTTCCATGGGTATTACTTTCGGATTTTGACCAAACAAGGCAGCCAGGCACCCGGCGGGGCAAAAGATTACATGGTCAACGGAAAGATGGCCGGCGGGTTCGCCTTCGTCGCCTATCCGGCACTATACGGCAATTCCGGAATCATGACGTTTGTCGTCAACCATGATGGCCTGCTGTTGCAGAAGGATTTAGGTAAAACCACCGCAGAAATCGCAGCGGCAATGACCGAATACAATCCCGACAACACTTGGAGCGGGGTAGGGGAATAACTCTGATGAATATTTTGAAGCAAGCAACCACGCTGTTCTTGGCATGCGCCCTGGTGATTGCGACCTGCCCGATAGACGGCATCGCCTTGCAGGCGCCAGCGTCCCCGGCCCCGTCAGCAGCGGCACCGTCGGCGGAGCGATTGGAGCAACTGGTAGCGCCCATTGCGCTCTATCCCGATGCCCTCGTGGCCCAGATTCTGGCGGGTGCTACTTTCCCTACTCAAATTGTCGAGGCCGACCGCTGGATGGGACAAAATTCCAGCTTGAAGGGTGAAGAACTGGGCAAGGCGGTTGATGCACAGCCCTGGGACGAAAGCGTCAAGGCGCTGACTCAGTTCCCTTCCGTTCTTGCCGACATGAGCAAGAACCTGTCGTGGACATCGGCTTTGGGCGACGCTTTCTTCAATGACAAAGACTCGGTGACGGCGGCGGTTCAGAAACTGCGGGCCGAAGCCCTGAAAGCCGGCAATCTGAAGACCACCAAGGAACAGACGGTAACGACCCAGGAAAAGGTCATTATCATTCAGCCAGCCAATCCGCAGGTGGTGTACGTGCCGGTCTACAATCCCACCGTCGTCTACGGGTATCCGGTGGCGGTGTATCCCGGCTATAGCTCGGCGCAATTGGCTGCCACCGCAGTCATTGCGTTTGGAGTCGGCATGGCGGTGGGCGCGGCTGTCTGGGGACCCTGCTGCCGCTGGGGCTACAGCTCGTGGGGTTACGCCTGGCATGGCGGAGGCGTGACGTACAACCGCAATGTGTACGTCTCCCACAGCAATGTCTACGTCAACCGTAATTCCTACTACAAAAACCCCAACAACTATCCCCGGCCCACCCCTTACAACGGCAACAACAACGTGAACCGCAGCGGAAATTCGAATGTCAATCGTAGCGGGAACAACAACGCCAACCGCAGCGGAAATACTATCAATAAGGGCGACACCAACATTAATAGAGGCGGCAACACCATTAATGTAAACCCAGGCGGCAACAAGCCGGGCAGCCCGTCAACGATGCCGGCCGGGAATCGCGGTAACGGTCAGGTTGGTCAGGGCCAGGGCCAGAATCGTACGAACCCGAACACGAACGCCAATCGCGGATACGGGCAAACTCGCGACGCCGGCACCAAGTCCAACGCCTTCAGCGGGCAGACTACCGGTGGGAACGCGGCAGCACAGCAGTCCCGCGGCCGTGCCAGCACGGGTGCGAGTACCGGAGCAAAACCCAGTGGCGGTGCGGCACGGTCGGGCGGCGGAAGCACGGGCGGCAGGAAGCGCTAGTAAGTGGTTCCGTTTAGTCGTCTACCACTAGACTTGTCATCCTGAGCGTAGCGAAGGATCTATGCATTTTTCCGCTGCCCGCAAAGTACATAGATCCTTCGGCCGCAACGAACGCGGCCTCAGGATGACAACTGGTTGTGTATGGAGGAGAAATCAATGTTGTCACCTTCGACTTCTCGTAACTTGACAAAGAACTGCCAGTGCCTTTGCCTCGTCTCGGTCGTGGTGCTGATCCTGAGCGGGCTAATGCTCGCTCAGCAGCCCGGACAGAAGACGTTTGCGTCCCCCGATGAGGCGGCGCAGGCATTGTTTGTCGCCGTGCAGGCTGGCGACCAAACCGCTTTGCTCGAGGTCTTTGGTCCTTCCGGTAACGAAATCATCTCCTCGGGAGATCCGGTCCAGGACAAAAACTCACAGGAAAAGTTCGTGGCCCAATACCGGGAGATGCACCGCGTGGCCCATGAACCGGACGGCACGGTGACCCTGTATGTGGGAGCCGAAAACTGGCCGGTGCCAGTGCCGCTGGTTAAGGCAGGCTCGGGCTGGCGCTTCGATACCGAAACCGGCAAGAGAGAAGTCCTCTATCGGCGCATCGGACGGAACGAGTATGCAGCGATCGACATCTGCGCGGCCCTGGTGGGCGCCCAGAACGACTACTTCAGCCAATCGCGGGACGGAAAAGTTCAGCAGTACGCGCAAACCTTCACCAGCGATGAAGGCAAGCACAACGGTTTGTACTGGAAGGCTTCCGATGGCGAGCCGGAGAGCCCGATTGGCCCGCTGGTGGCCGATGCGGCCGGAGCGGGCTACCACCAACCTCCAAGTGACGAGCCCGGCCCATTCCACGGCTACCTCTTCCGCATCCTGACGGCGCAGGGAGCCGGCGCTCCCGGTGGCGCGAAGAATTACATGGTAAACGGCAACATGACCGGCGGTTTCGCCTTCCTCGCCTATCCCGCCGAGTATCGTTCCTCTGGAGTAATGACCTTCATCGTCAATCAAACCGGGGTGATCTACCAGAAAGACCTCGGCGCCAAGACTGCGGAAATTGCGGGCACAATGAAGGAATACTCACCGGACAAAACCTGGAAAAAGGCGGAATAGCCAGGCTTGGAATTGGTATGGCATACAAGGCGCCGGTCTCGAACAGCCCCGGGAGCTTTTCATCCTGAGGCTGAGGCTGCGTCTGCTGCAGCCGAAGGATCTATGCATTCTGCGTGCACCAGAATAGTGCATCGATCCTTGGCTTCGCTCAGGATGACAAATGATGTTGTGAACAATTGGACAGCGCACCTGAGCACCTTGTCTCAGGGCCCTGCTCCAAAGGATCGAAACTGCGTGGCAGTCAAAATCGCGAATAAGGAGAGCATCATGAACTACAAGTTGAAAAGTGCAATATTTGGAACCGCATTGACCATGGCCTTTGTCCTGTTGATGAGCACATTCATGGCCGCGCAGGATGTCAAAACGAACTACATGCCCGGGACCGACTTCACGAAATACCACACCTACAAATGGGTCACCATCGAAGGCGTGCGGTATCCGGACCAGATTGTCGACCAGCAAATCCGCATGGCTATCGATACTCAAATGACAGCCAAGGGTTTCATCAAGACCGAAACCGACACCGCCGATCTGGATGTCGCCTACCAGGCTGCCGTGACTGAGCAGAAGGAATGGAACGCCTATGGCATGGGCGGCGGCTGGCGAATGGGTGGCGGCATGGCCACTGCCACGAGCACCACAATTCAGACCGGAACGCTGGCGGTCGATTTCTACGACCCGGCCAGGAAAGAGCTCCTCTGGCGCGGCACGGCAACCAAGACCTTGAATCCCAGCAGCAATCCGGAGAAGAACCAGAAGAACCTCAACAACGCCGTGGAGAAGCTCCTCAAGAACTTCCCGCCCAAGCCGAAAAAGTAAGTGGAACTCTGGGAACGAGGGGATTAACCCCCGCTCGCCGGCCAGATGGCGAGCCTCTGAATAGCCGTCTGGTCGCCTGTCTCTGCGTTCTCAGTGCCCTGCGGTTTGGCCGTTTCCTGATCCGCGCTTATCCGCGTGAATCAGCGGCGAAGTAGGTCTACGCGAATCCCCAATGCAGTCGATAGAAAGGAGACTACATGAAGCTCACTAGGAAGCTGAGAACGCTGGTCGCGAAGGCGGTACTGTGTCTGGCAGGCATCGTGGCCGCCTGGACACCGGCTAGCGCCCAATCCAAGAAGCCCAACGTCGTTTACATCGTGTCGGACGACCAGGGCTGGAAGGACGTCGGCTATCACGGCTCCGACATCAAGACGCCGAATATAGATCAACTCGCCTCCAACGGTGTTCGCCTGGAGCAGTTCTATGCCCAGCCCATGTGCACGCCGACCCGCGCCGCACTGATGACCGGTCGCTATCCTTTTCGCTACGGCCTGCAGACCGCCGTCATTCCTTCGAGCCACACCTATGGTCTGGCAACCGATGAATTCCTTTTGCCTCAGGCTTTGCACGAAGCGGGCTACTACACGGCAATCGTCGGCAAGTGGCACCTTGGCCACGCGGACGCCAAGTATTGGCCACGGCAGCGCGGCTTCGATTATCAATACGGCCCGCTCATCGGCGAACTCGACTACTTTACCCACAAGCAGCACGGCGTGGTGGATTGGTATCGCAACAACAAAGTTGTCAAGGAAGAAGGCTACACCACCACTTTGCTCGGCAACGATGCCGTCAAGCTCATCGATCAGCACGACCCCGCAAAGCCGCTTTTTCTCTACTTAACGTTTAACGCGCCGCACACCCCTTACCAGGCGCCGCACGAGTATCTCGAAAAATACAAGGGCATCGCCGATCCCAGCCGTCGCGCCTATGCCGCGAGCATCACCGCCATGGACGACCAGATCGGGCGGGTTTTGCAGGCGCTCGAGAAGAAAGGCCTGCGCGACAATACCATTGTCTTTTTCCAGAGCGACAACGGCGGCACCCGCAATAAAATGTTTGCCGGCGAAGGCGACATGTCCAAGGTTGTCATTCCTTGTGACAACGGCCCGTACCGCGAAGGAAAGGGGTCACTCTATGAGGGCGGCACGCGCGTCATCGCGCTGGCGAACTGGCCAGGGCATATTCCTTCGGGCGCATCCGTCGACGGGATGATTCATGTGGTGGACATGTATCCCACCATCGCCGTCCTGGCCGGGGCGTCCACCGCCAAAGCCAAGCCTCTCGACGGCCTGAATATGTGGCCTACGTTGAGCGAAGGCAAGCCCTCACCGCGCACCGAGGTCATCTACAACGTCGAACCCTTCCGTGCCGGTGTCCGCGAGGGTGACTGGAAGCTCATCTGGCGGACTCCGCTTCCTTCGGCAACCGAACTCTACAACATTCCGCAGGATCCCTCCGAAAAGAGCAACCTTGCGGCTCAGAATCCTGAAAAAGTCGCCGAGCTTCAGAAGCGCGCGAATGAACTGGCGGCCACCATGGTCAAACCGTTGCTTCTGCAGACTGAAATAAAGGAAATGATGAAGCGGCTTGCCCTGCCGCCGGCACTTCCCGGCGAAGAGTTTGAATTCAACGAAGAGCAGTAAGCAGGCCCGCTGGCTGAAGAATCGCTTCAAAAATCAGGGAACATCTACGCAGTAATTTGACGAGGAGAATTCGATGAGGAACACTGCAACAAATCTGACGTCTGTTGAGCGACTCGGTCGCTTCTCCGGAACCGTGTTTTCAATTATGTGCCTGTTGCTTCTTGCAGGTAGCGCATGCGCGCAATCAACGGTCGACACATCATGGGCAGTGCTTCGCGCGGGATTTGTGGACAAGGCGGTAGGTGACCGGGCCGCCGCGGTCAGGCTCCTGGGCCTGCTCGAAAACAATCCCAAGGCGGCGGAGTTCGCGCTGAGAGCCCTCGCCGATCAGAAATCCGAGGTTCGCACCGCGGCGGCCCAGGCCTTGGGCAACATGAAGGCCAAATCTGCGCTTCCGCAATTGAGAGAACTGGCGAAAACGGAAGAAGACCCGGCGGCGATCATGGCCTGTGCTCGCGCCCTGATCGCCCTTGGCGATCCCCTCGGTTACAACGTGTATTACGCCGTGCTAACCGGGGAGCGAAAGGCCGGCGGGGACCTGCTCGATGCGCAGAAAAAGATGCTCAGCGATCCCAAGAAAATGGCGCAATTCGGATTTGAGCAGGGCATCGGTTTTGTTCCTTTTGGTGGAATTGCCTACGGCGCCTTCAAAGTGGTCACCAAGGACGATACCTCGCCCGTACGAGCGGCGGCCGCGGATATCCTGGCGCAGGACCCCGACCCAAAGAGCGGCATAGCCCTCGTAACGGCCGCTTCGGACCAAAGCTGGGTGGTTCGGGCCGCGGCGCTTGCTGCAATCTCGCAGCGGGAAGACCCTAGCCTGCTCCCTCGAGTTGAACCGAAGCTAAAGGATGAAAAGGAAGTCGTGCGCTATGCCGCCGCTGCCGCGATCATTCATTTGTACGATGTCAAGGCGGGCAATTCCAGGGCTGGTCGATGAGTCGGGACTGTGAATTCGGTTATGGTTCCGGGGGCACCGCGAGACTCTAACTTTATGCCTGACCAGACGGATGATTGCGCCTCCCCCCCCTTCGAACTGTTCGAAGGGGGAGCGTTCCTCGGCCTGGAGCGCATGTTGCGATCCTTGCGGCCTGCTGGATTCACGATCGGGCAGAAGGCTCTCCTGTCTATTCTGGCAACCTGGGTGCCGATGCTTGTTCTGGCTGCTCTCCAGGGTTTTGCCCTTGGGCCCACTCGCGCCGAATCATTTTTGCTTGATCCGGCAATGTACGCGCGCTTTCTGCTCACCATCCCGCTTTTTTTCTATGTGCAAAAGATCTTGACGGCGAAGTTTCGATCGATCACGCAGCACTTCCTGAACGCGAAACTCGTGAAGGAAGCGGGCCTGGAGCAATTCTGTGGACACATCGCCGCAGCCATGCGCCTTCGCTGTTCCCCCCTCGCGGATTGGCTCCAGTTATTGCTTGCGTATGGCTATGCTTTCGCCGTTTTTCGGCTGGTCGTTCCCGATCTCTCGGCAAGCTGGCGCATGATCGGCCCGGACGGCCACCGCAGCCTTTCGCTGGCGGGGTGGTGGTTCATTACCGTCAGCGAGCCGATCTTTGCCTTCATCTTGTTTCGCTTCATCTATCGCCTCGGCTTGTGGTGGCGACTTCTTTGGCAGACTTCCCGTTTGGACCTTGACTTGGACGCCGCGCACCCGGATGGCGCCGCGGGCCTTGGTTTTCTCGGGCTGACTCTGCCTGCCGCGCAAGAGGCGGCCTTCGCCATTTCCGCA
>JBEKOS010000078.1:0-11992 GCA_049521535.1 Terriglobales bacterium
GGGAACGTCCGGTCCCGGAAATCGGCGAAGAGTCCGAAGATTTCGTAGTGTCCCCACCCAGGTTCATAGGCGGCCTTGGCCACGATGTCCGGCGACGGGTTGAAGGAGTAGTTCGCCAGCGAGTTATACAAGCCGCCGCTGGTTCCAGCCGAACCCAGCAGGAAGTTGGGATTCGTTAGCGTGCCATGTGCGGTGAGCGTGGCCTGCGGGTTTTCAATCGAGACGCCCAGCCAGAGTTTGTTGTTTAAGTCCTTGGTGACACGGAAGGCATACTGCCTCGCCCAAGTGAAGCCGGCGTTGTAATTCGCGTCGATGTCGAGCGGAACGGCTTCACTGTTGTTGTCCATGCCATGCCTTGTCTCTGCGACCAGGCTCCACATCTGGCCGCCGGTGAACGTCCAACCGCTCTCCAAGGCGGCTTGAGCCCATACTTGGCGCTGCCGCAAGACATAACTGTTGCTCTCGTTATTATTGGAGGTCACGCCTACGCCCAGGAAATCAGCCTCGTAGTAACCGCCAATCTTCGCCGTATCGAGTTTTCCTTCCGCCAGGAGGCTGATTCGGGACTGGCGTCCCCCCCCGTAGTACTCGCTGAGTTGCGCATTGGACGAACCGGGCAGAGGAATCGCGGTAAATGAGGTGCTGACGTCACCCCCAGTGGCGCGGCTCCGATAGACGGACTCCGCCGCAAGGAATCCGCCGGGTGTCAGAGTTATGCCCTTAAATCGAATCTGCGCCGGTTCCTGCAAATCTGCGATGCCCTTTTCAGCCTGTTGCGCCTGCGCTGCCGTGGTTGCCGTGGTGGTTTTCACCTCGGCGACCTGAGTCTGCAGCGTAGCCACGGCTTCGGTATTCTTCGTACCCGTAGTGGCGGAAGTGTCGGCCTTGGCTTGCGCCTGTCGGGCCACCGCCTGCAATTGGTCGAGCTGCTGCTGAGTACGCAGGAGGGCCTGGTCGCGCTCGTCCACCTGCTGCTTTAGTTGTTCAATCTGCTTCTGCTGCGCTGCCATGGCGGCCTTGATCTCGTCCAGTTCCCTGGTTACGTTCCGGGCTGGAGTCTTGGCAGTCGCTTTCTTTTGTGCCGGCTTTTTCGAGGCGGCTTCCTGGGCTCCGCCAAACGTAACGCATGAAAGCAGCGCAGAGAACAACAATATGATGGCCTTCTTCAACTTCCTCTCCTGTCTCTAGCCAAATCAATGTACTCAGGGAAGCAGGAATATCGCCGAGAGTCTCACGGCAAAGGCCGCCGCGAACTTCCCGCCCCGAAAGGCATTATATACACGACGATCTGCCAATCCTGCAGAATGCAGCAATGAAAAAGCAGCAAGCGGGAACGCCGTTTCGCGTCCCGCCTGCTGCTCTTCTGCTTGCGAACCTCTTACTTGCTGCTAATTGCTGCCCTAACTACGGCAGGTAATAGCGAATCGACGTAAACACCATGTTGTCGATTGGCGTCGGCTGGCCGTTGGTGGTAATCGTGTTGCCGTTCACGGTGCCGACTCCGACTCCAGACCAGGTATTGCGGTTCACGTAGGAGTACTGCCCGCCCACCTGGAACCTGCCCTTGGGACCGTTGTAGAAGCGGTACCAGAAACCGAGCGTACCTTCGATCAGCCCACGCGTGTCGCCGGTGCAATTGGAGAGCGATCCCGGAATATAGCCTGCGCCCGCGGTGGTTCCCGCCGGGGTGGTCGTTCCCGGAATGGTCTCGGTGTAGCACCCATAGTTGTTGAACAGCGGCGAGCCATAACCGATCGGTTTGTTTGAATTTGCAGGGTTCAGGTACCAGGTGCGCTCGTCGATCTCCTCGCCAAAGTAAGCATAGATGTCGAACTTCGGCGTGGCGTGAAATTCGAGCGAAGCCAGCGCCTGGTAGTTGCGGATCGGTGCCAGAGTGCCATTCGGCTTCACCGTAACGTCCGAAAGTCCGCCGGTGCCATAGCGCCCGGTACCGTCGCCGGCCAACCCGTGAATTCCCACGTCGAAGTGTTTGTTCACAGGCATGTGCGCATTGAATCCAATACCACCGCCGGCGCTGGAGTTGTTGGTGGCGCCGATGGCCGTCGGGGTGGTGGAATTGTCAATCGAACAAGGCTCGGTCTTGCTGGCGTTGGCGCAGGGGAAGGTCCGGTCCCGGTTGTCCATGAAGACTGCGAAAAGCTCATAGTGTCCGAATCCCGGTTCCCATGCCGCTTTGACGATGAAATCAGGTATAGCGTTAAAGGAATAATTCGCCAGGGAGTTGTACAGCCCGCCGCTGGTTCCAGCGGATCCCAGCAGAAAATTGGGATTGGTCTGGTTGCCGTGCACAGTGAGCGTTTCCTGGGAATTCTCTACCGATAAACCCACCCAGAACTTGTTGTTTAGGTTCTTGGTGACGCGGAAGCCGTATTGCCGCGCCCAACTGAAGCCGACCTGGTATTGCGGGTCAATCGTGAGCGGAGTAGCCTCGGTGCGATTATCTTCTCCTTTTCGGGTCTCCGTGACCAGGCTCCACATCTGGCCGCCGGTAAATGTCCAGCCGTCGTTCAGAGCCGCCTGGGCAAATGCCTGGCGCTGCCGGAATACATAGCTGTTGCTCTCGTTGTTGTTGGAGGTTGTTCCAGCGCCGAGGAAGTCACCCTCGTAGTAGCCGCCAATCTTTGCCGAGCCGATGTTGCCTTCGGCGAGCAGGCTCAGGCGCGACTGCCGGCCGCTTCCATAGAACTCGCTCATTTGCGCATTGGAGGATCCCGGCATGGGAACGGCGCTGAACGACGTGTTGATGTCGCCGCCGGTGGCGCGGTTGCGAAACACGGTTTCACCCGCCAGGAAGCCGCCTGGAGTCAGGGTTACACCCTTGAAGTGGATTTGTGCCGGTTCCTGCAGGTCGGCTACGCTTTTTTCCGCCTTTTGTACCTGCGCGGCCGTCGTCGCCGTGGTGGTCTTTACGTCAGCCACTTCGGTCTGGAGGGTGGTGACCTGTTCGGTATTCTTCGCGCTCGCAGCAGCGGCCGAGTCGGCCTTGGCTTGAGCGGCCTGGGCAGCCGACTGCATCTGGTCAAGCTGCTGCTGCGTTTTCTGGAGAGCCGCATTGCGCTCGTCCACCTGCTGTTTCAGTTGCTGAATCTGTTTCTGCTGCTCGGCCATGGCAGCCTTCATGTCGTCCAGTTCCTTGGTAACGTTGCGGGCTGGAGCCTTTGCCGGCGCCTTTTTGGCGGCAGGCTTTTTCTTAGCCGCTTCCTGGGCACCGCAAAAGGTTATGCACACCAACATGGAGAGCACCAGCATTACGACTCTCTTCATTATCTTCTCCTCGTATTTATTAGGTTTCTCGGACTGAATTTTGGGCCAAAGGAGATGTTATTGGCGATGTATTAACAACTCGTTAATAAATTGTTAAAGGACGATGAATGCGAGCGGTGCGCGTTGCTTGACACTTGAAGCGGCGTAGTCGCGTTTGACTCAAATCCAGCCGTGCTACATTGATCGCAATGCGTCCGGAGATTGAGAAAGCGGTCCTGCTGATGCGGCGCGGGGGAAATGAAGCTACCGAACAGGCTCTATCCCTGCTGCAGAACACGGTTTTTTCCTTCAGCATGAAGGTCTGCGGCCAGCGCGAGGACGCCGAGGACACCATGCAGGAGGTACTGGTGAAAGCAGTGCCCTTCCTGCCCAGGCTCGATAGCCCGAAGGCGCTGCTGGTGTGGCTCTACAAGGTCGCGAAGAACCGTTGCCTCATGAGCCGGCGCCGGAGTAAATTCGCCTCCAA
Organism: Terriglobales bacterium; assembly: GCA_049521535.1. GTDB lineage: Bacteria > Acidobacteriota > Terriglobia > Terriglobales > Acidobacteriaceae > CAZUCM01. The sequence goes on from JBEKOS010000078.1 coordinate 3,752, forward strand.
ACCCGACTTGTCTCTGGACGAGTTGATGCCTGACCGCAAGGAACTGGAAGGTTACAGCGCCGGCATTAATCCGGAGGCGTTCGCCATACGCGGCGAGGAGGCAGGGCAGTTGCGGGCCGCCATCCAGAAGCTGCCGCCGCAGTATCGCATTGTCCTGGTGCTGCGAGACATGGAGAGCCTGACGGACGAGGAGGTAGCCGAGATTACCGGCCTGCGCCCCGGCACCGTCCGGGTACGCCTGCACCGGGCCCGGCTTTTCGTGCGCAAGCAACTGATGAAGGCCAGGAGTTCGCGCCCCAGCCATACCGTTGCTTCGGTGGCGTCGCGATCCGGCGTTGGCGCGTTGCCCCGGCCAGCGCGTTGCCGTGCGATGTTTGCGGAGCTTTCCAACTATCTGGACGAACGCCTGGACGATTCCATGTGCGAGGAGCTTGAAAAGCACATCGGAGGCTGCGAGCCTTGCAAGGCCTTCGTTAGCAGTCTGGAAGCCACCATCGACGCCTTTCGCCAAATGCCAACTGCAGATCCCGATCCTGCCAGGAGTGCGCGGCTTCGATCAGAATTGCTGTCCCAATACCAGCGTGCTACCAACCGCAGTGTCGCTAAGGCACGGGCGGCGCGGGCAAATCAGCAACGGTAAATTCCCATCCACAGTATTTGCCTTCCGTCGATTCCGGCGGGCAATGCAGGCAGGCCGTGCGGATGCGCGAATCGATGGTGCGGGCAAAAGTTTCGAATTCGGCGGTCCCCACGCTCTTGCAGGGGAAATCCGGCAGTCCTTTCCGCCGGCGGGTTTCCTGCACCCGGCATACGTCCATGAAGAAGCGCAGGAATTTTCTATCCGCCGACCATTCCACCCGCTGCGCGTTGATGATGCTATAAAGCCTCAATCCCAGCGCCTTTTCGAGTGCCTCGAGGCCGCCGTGCCGCGGGATACCGAACGTGGCCATAATGCGCGCTGCCTCGGCAGCGGCAAATCGCTCCCACGAGCGCGTGTCCAACTCGATCGCCACGTCCATCCCAAGTTGATCTTCCGCCGCCAGGAACCAGCAACCGTCGTGCGCCAGCCAGTTCTTGGCAAACATTTCCAGCGCGCGCAAGAGATCCTCGCGGCTCATCGAGTCGAAGGCTGTCTTAGGATTGTCGCTCACCTCTGTTTCACTCCTCGTAACGCCGGGGCTCACTTCACTTGCAACAAGGCGTTGATCTTCTCTTCGAGAACCGGCATCTCTACCACGCCAACATACCTGGCCTGAATGCGGCCGTCGCGGCCAATCAAAACGGTGACCGGCAATCCCAAGACCCCGCCATACGCATCCGCGACTTGTGCATTTCCGATGGCAACCGGGTAGTTTATCTTAAACTCCTGGTAGAACTCGCGCACAGGTTTGGGCCCGTCATCCATCGAAATGCCCACTACTTGCAGACCCTGCTCACGATATTTGACCTGGAAAGCGACAAAATGCGGAATCTCGGCGCGGCACGGAACACACCAGGTTGCCCAGAAATCGAGAAGGACGACCTTGCCCTTGTAGTTTGCGAGAGCCAGTTGCTGTCCTTCGAGGTCCAGCAGTGAGAAGTCGGGCGCAACTGACTGTACAGCTCGCGGCGGGGCACCGGGATGCGCCGATCCGGGGCCATGCCTTCTCGTTTCATAGATCGCCACTGCGAACAGGATAAGGAGAATGACAAGGAGAGGTTTTCGCATCTGCTCTATTGGCCCTTGACGGTGGGATAGCCTTTATACACCCAATCAGCGCCGAGGTTGTCGGAGATGTAGAGCACCTTCACGTTGCTAAAGCCCAAACTGCGCAATTCGCCATACGCTGGACCCACGTTGGGACAGTGGTCCCACGGGCAGCACCCGCAGTAAAGAACGATGAAGGCATTGCGAGGCAGCGGCCGCACCCGTTTTCGAAGGGACTCGATTCCTTCCGCACTCGAGCCGGCGCCAATGAATTCGGAGCCGGGAATATGCGCCTGCATGTAAAGAAGGCGAGGGCCAACGTTAAGGATTAGCGGTTTCTCGCCTTTGGGCAACCGGAGGATTTTGACCAAATCCTCGGGATTGATTAGCGCGGCGCTTCCCGGCGCTAAATCAGGCGCTGATTGGACCCCGTCCGAGGCCGCGGAGGCCGCGCTGGAGCCGCTCGAGCCCTGTGCCATTACGGGATGAGGAGATACCGCTATTGCAATCGCAAATCCGACAATAAAGAACTGGAAGCCATACCTGCCTGGAATCTTCATACGAATGCCTAAAACGGAGACCATGCCACTTTGGGTAAGTGTGCTGCAACCCAAGAGCATAAACCTATGGCATGTCGATCTCCAATCGCCGATTGAGCGCATGGAGCGCAACGAGTAACAGTGTGAGCGCATCGGCTTGATACGAATACCGTCCTGGAATCGTCAGGTTCTGTGATTGCAGTCATGGCGGCACCGGTCTTGACGGGTCGATCATTGGGGTTCGACTATTGAACAGGATGGGGTCCGGTCACGCTTGGCCGTTGCGAGTCGCGTGCCTGGCCAGGAGCAACAAAATGAACTATCCGGTCTGGGACGTCGCGTTTGGCGCGGGGCTCTTGATCGCGCTGGTTGCAGTCCTTCATGTGTTCGTCTCTCATTTCGCCGTGGGCGGCGGCCTCTTCCTGGTTCTGACTGAACGGAAAGCCCGGCGCGACGGTGACGCAGCCCTCCTCAACTGGTTGAAATTCCATACCAGGTTCTTCGTTCTGGTTACCGTCGTCTACGGCGCCGTCAGCGGCGTGGGGATTTGGTTCACCATCGGCCTGATCAGCCCCGTGGCGACGAGCAACCTGATCCATGCCTACGTCTGGGGATGGGCGATTGAGTGGGTCTTCTTTTTTGTTGAAATTACCGCGGCGTTGCTCTACCTGTATGGCTGGGACAAGCTGGAGCCACGACTACACGAATGGTATGGTTGGATCTATTTCGTCGCGGCGTTTGCCAGCATGGTGATCATCAACGGGATCATCACCTTCATGCTCACTTCGGGGCGATGGGTGGAGAACCGCGAATTCTGGAGCGGATTCTTCAATCCGACTTACTTTCCCTCGCTGGCGTTGCGCTTTGCGATTTCCCTGGCGCTGGCGGGTATCTATGCGTTGATTACCGCCAGCGTACAGAAGGACGCGGCGCTCAAATCGAGGATTGTGAAGTGGAGTGCGATTTGGATTGTGCCCTCCCTCGCCGTTTTGCCCTTATTGGGCAGGTGGTACATACGAAGGATTCCCGCCGACCTTTGGGCCAGTGCGCGCGGACCAATGCCGACGGGCACGCACTTTGCCTTGCTCGCCGGATTTCTCCTGGCCGTAACTTTCGTGCTGGCGCTGTTCTCGCTGGTTAAGCCTGAACGATTGCACCTTGCCTTCAGTCTGGTTGTTGCGCTGGTTGCGCTTGGCGCGATGGGGTCGTTCGAGTTCGTCCGCGAAGCGATTCGCAAACCCTACGTAATTGGAAAGTACTTGTATGCCAACTCGCTGTATGCGACGGCCATGCCAGGAGATGGAGGCTTTAACGTCGATGCAATCAACCAGAACGGAATTCTCCAAACCGCAAAGTGGCTGAACGATCGGGAACTGACCAGGGACAACCAGGTAGCCATCGGCCGTGAGATATTCCGCGTGGAATGCGCGAGTTGCCACACGACGGATTCATATCGAGGAGTCAAGAGGTATTTGGCGCTGCGCCAGTGGGATCAGAACAAGATCCAGGCCATGCTGAGCGGCCTCGATCTGATGCATAACGGTGTTATGCCGCCTTTCGCCGGCACAGATCCCGAGCGACAGGCACTGGCTGCTTATCTGGCCGCCATTCAGCCGGTTGCGACCGTTTCTTCCGAAGTAATCGACGGCAGGGTCGTATTCGAACGCAATTGTGTTATGTGCCACAGCACGAAGCTAGACGACCCTCTGTTCACGAACCTGCCCAAAGATCCGCAAAAGGCGAGCCGTGCACTAACAGACCTTACGGACCTATTCATTCGTATGCCGGACCTCAAGCTGTCTGAAGGGGAGCGTGCCGCCTTGGTTCAGTGGATCAATGTGCAGCGAAGCGGGCCGAACAGGACTGGAAGGTCCACGCAAGGAGGAAATTGAAAATGATGGGTCCCAATCTGATTCCGAGCTTGGATCCGAATCCGCTGCCGGCGCCCTATTGGGTCTTCAAGCTGCTCCTTCTGGTGACTTTCTTCCTGCACATTATTGCCATGAATTTTATGCTGGGCGGCGCAGTTCTGGCACTCGTCGCGCGGTGGCGACCCGGGAATCGGGAGAACGGCAACCGGATGTTCTCTGATATAGCGAAAAAGCTGCCTTCTCTCTTGCCGGCAACCATCACGCTGGGAATCGCACCGTTGCTCTTCGTCCAGGTCTTGTACGGGCAATTCTTCTACACGTCATCCATCATCATTGCCTGGCCATGGTTCCTGGTCCTGGTGTTTCTGACGGTCGCCTACTACGGCTTCTATTATGTGTCGTTTCATAGCGGGACGGAGCAGGGTCAAGCAGGGAGCGTGATGCTGCTCAGCGTCGTCCTGATTTTCGTCATCGGCTTCATCTACAGCAACAACCTCACGTTGAGCCAGACACCTTCACGCTGGGGAGCCAAGTATTTTGCCGATCCTGCAGGCTGGAATCTCAACCTGACCGAGCCCACCTTGATTCCGCGCTTTCTGCACTTCTTCACCGCCGCCATAGCCGTCGGGGGGCTTCTGCTGGTTCTGATTGCATTGGCCAGATGGAAACGGGATGGCGAGTATGCCCGCTACGTTTTTCAGTTCGGCGGCAAGGCCTTCATGTATGCCACCATGGCCCAATTTGTTGTGGGCATCTGGTTCCTCGCCAGTCTTCCACGCGATCTGCGCATGTTATTCCTGGGGGACAACTCTCTGGCGACCGTGCTTCTTTTGGTGGGCATCGCTGGAGGGATGGCAGCAATCTTCCTGATGTCTGCGGCATTACGGAAAGAGAACATCCGCCTTGCCGCCTACGTGGTGTCGAGCATCACGGGCGTAGTGATTCTGGCCATGTCCGTGATGAGGGACGTGCTCCGCGATGCCTATCTCAAGCCTTTTTACCACCCGGAACAGTTTGTGGTGAAAACGCAGTGGTCCGTGTTTCCGCTCTTTTTGGTACTGTTCATCGCGGGCGTGATCCTCTGGTTCGTGATGCTCAAGCGATACGGATTGTTCTCGGCAACAAAGGAAGAAGGCCGCACTTTACCCGCGAGGTGACAGGCAATTCGCTAAGGAATGCCAATTGGCTTCTTTTTCGGGCCGTGATCAGCAGCAACACGTTCCTATTTAAAAGCTGCCAGAAAACAGCCCGTTTGATTGCAGGAAAAGCCCACCACTTGCCCGGTGACGGTGATCGAAGATCCGGGGTTCACCTGGGTGACTTTGACCGAACCGGGTTGAACGGCAATTTCCTGAGCCTTTATTGGCGCCGGACGACCCAGGAAGGCTCCGAGAAGAAATCCGATTGCAACGGCGATACACAGTTTAAGCAGATTCATACTTGATCTCCTTTGCGATTAATCGAACAGAACGCTTGATGCTTGGATGATAATACAGCTCTCACCGGCGAGCCTCCGGCGAAGGCGAAACCAATTTGGCTGCGAGATCATCCAAGAACTAGAGGCGCTTCAATGCCGCTTTGCCGGTATTTGCGGAGCGAGGGTTACGGCCCGATTGCCGGCCGCCGAATTCTGATATGTGCCTCGCTTCTTTTCCTCCTGTTCTTGCGCGTCGGCCCGCCCCGTATTCCACCCGCGCCTTCAGCACACCACACGTTTAACAGCGCGGCTCAGGAACAACGTCCTTGCTACGACCATGATGCGTTCCAATGGTTGAGTCCGGCACGCGCATTTGCCTGGACACCTGAAGTACGAACCTCGTATTGCCGAACGCGTGGGATTGACGCTCCGTTCGTATGTGAGCCGACCGGGTTCTACTACAACCGTCCGCCTCCCGTTTCTTAGAGACTCTTTTCTAATACCGCAAGTCAGCATAAGAACTTAAGGAGGTAAATTCCATGAAACGCATGCTGCTCATCAGTCTAGTTGCGTTCTCGATGCAGTTGTTCGCTCAGAGCGATATTCCCGCCGGCACGGTACTTCCTGTTTCCTTGAACACCTCGCTGCATTCACGAAAAGTGCAGCCAGGCGAGCCGATTACGGCCAGAATAATGCAGGATGTTCCATTGGCGTCAGGGTCAACCATCCGCTCCGGCGCCAAAGTGACCGGGCACGTGGTCGATGTCCAACCGCCAACCGCAACCAGGGGGGCGAGTATATCTTTGCGCTTTGACGCCGTTGAGGTCTCGAAGAGGCAAATTCCCATCGTCACGAACCTCAGGGCAATCGCCTCGATGATGGCGGTTGATGAGGCACAGATTCCGGAGACCGGCCCCGACCGCGGAACCCCTATGAACGCGTGGACGACAGAGCAAATTGGAGGCGAGGTGGTCTACCGCGGCGGCGGGCCAGTGGCCCGAGGAGATGAAGTTGTTGGCACGCCCGCCACAAACGGAGTGCTGGTTCGGGTCTCGTCGAGTCCGGGTGATGAGTGCCGCGGAGAAATCGACGGCAATCACCGGCCACAGGCCACCTGGGTGTTTTCCTCCGATGCCTGTGGAGCGTACGGCCTGCCGTATCTTGCAATAGCCCATGCGGGACGAACCAACCCCGTGGGCACGATCATGCTGCGGTCTCCCAATGGCGATTTGAGTCTGCGTGCCGGCAGCGGGCTGCTCCTGCGCGTGCACTAGGGGCTGCCAGGGCAGTGAAACGGTTACGCGGCGCGTAAAATGCGCCCAGACATCATGGGCGCATTGGCTCGCCGTACGAATTTACAACGCGTGGACTCGAAAAGGTTTAGATTAAGTTTGAGCACCAATGCCGGGGTTTTGGGCAAAAGTAGGAGGTGCATGATGAGATCGAAATTATCTAAGTTGTTGCTTATAGGAGCGATTGCTTCCGGTTTTGTGTTGTCGATCGGGACGGGTTTCTTGAGAGCCGTTCCGCTCCCGACGCCGGACCAAACCGCACAAGTTCCGCGGCCGCCGATCGCGTCAAAGTCGGCCAGTGCGCCGTTTACGCGCGAGCAGTTGCGGCAGTTGGTCGGCCCCATCGCGCTATACCCTGACGCGCTGGTCGCACAGATTCTTGCGGCCACTGCCTATCCCACCGAGATTGTCGAAGCGCAACGCTTCCTGAAGCAGAACCCTGATCTGGCGGGTGCGGCGCTGGGCGCAGAGGTCGACAAACAAGACTGGGATCCGAGCGTGAAGGCCCTGACACAGTTTCCCTCGGTACTGGAGAACCTGGACAAGAACCTTTCCTGGACTTCTGCGCTGGGTGAAGCGAGCCGCAATCAGCAGGCGGACCTAATGGAAGCAATACAGTACCTGCGCAAGCATGCCGAAGAAGCCGGGAATTTGAAGACAACTCCTCAGCAGACCGTGATGGATCATGGCTCGACGGTGATCATTCAACCGTCGGACCCGGACACGGTTTATGTCCCAAGCTATGATCCCAACTACGTCTATGGGTACCCCCTGGGGTATTGGCCCGGATTCTACCCTTGGTGGGGATTTGGATACCCTTATCTCTCTTTCGGCATTGGATTCGGGGTCTACCCGTTTTTTGGTTACGGATGGGGATGGCACGGGTGGGGCTGTAACTGGTATCACGGTGGCGTTTGGTACCACGGCGGAATTTATGGCTTTCACAGCTCCGGGTTCTACGCCCACAACGCCTACGTCCACGGAAATTACACGGGATATGCTCGAGGCGGCTATGGGGCGTATGGCCACAGTGGATATGGCGGATATGGCGGCTACGGCCACAATGGATATGGGGCTTATGGTCATAGCGGATATGGCGGCTATGGGCGCAGTGGCTATGGTGGATACGGTCACAGCGGGTACGGCGGGTACAGCGGCTACGGCCACGGTTCCTACGGAGGTTATGGTGGCCACTCTTCCTACGGCGGCTATGGCGGAGCCAGTCATGGCAGCTACGGTGGCGGGATGCATGGTGGCGGCGGCGGGATGCATGGTGGCGGCGGCGGAGGCCACGGTGGCGGTGGCGGCCATCGCTAGGAGGATAGTCCGGTCCCTCGTCAGCGCACAAAAAAGCTGTCAGCCGATGCAACCAAATTCACTGAAGGAACGTCTTTAGATTTGAGGGGCGTGTATGCCGCGTGGGTGGCATCTACGA
>JBEKOS010000079.1:0-11983 GCA_049521535.1 Terriglobales bacterium
GACCAGTTGACGTTCGGGTCGGGATTGCTTTGCGAGACATTCAGCGGAGCTAGTTGGGCCGGAAACGGCTGGCCGCTGAACTGGCCGTTTTGCGCGGTAATAAAAGGAGTGGCGAAAAGCGGCGGCGCGGGGCTGCTGTAAGTGGTGCCGTAAGGTGCATTGCCGCTCAATACGCTCAGGGTGAGCGCTTCAATGGCGCTGTAATACATGCCAAATCCCGCTCGAATGCTGGACTTGCCGGGGCCGCCCAGCAGCTTGCCGAGCAGCGTGCCCTCATCGCGGCTTGGCGACCAGGCCAGGCCAATGCGCGGTGCAAAGTCGAGATTGCCGGGAGGCGCGAGCGTTCGCGGCACGCCCGGATCGCCCGGGAATACGATTCCCACGGGAGCGGTGGGAAAGACCACCGACTGTTTGCCCGGCTCGAAAGCAGCAAGCTGGTTGTACTTTTCATACCAGGGTTCGATGCGGTCCCAACGCAGGCCATAATTGAGTGTCAGATTCGGCCGCAGCCGCCAGCTATCCTGTGCGTAAAGGCCCAGATACTTGTTGCGCCCGTAGAAGGACTGAAGCTGGCTCTGGTTGTATTGGCTGGGAAGGCCGAGCAGAAAATCCGCGAAGTCCAGCCCGGTTCCCGTTCCGAAGAACAGGAAGCTGCCGTTCGCCTGTGCGATGGCGCTCGTGTTCACTTGATCATAGTGAAATTCCGCCCCGAACTTGTAGGTGTGGCCGGCCACAACCTTGGAGTAGTTGTCGAGCCACTGGTAGGTGTTGTTGGTCTGGTGCAGTTCATTGGTGTTGGTGCCGATGGTGAACCCATTGAAGCCGACGCTTTCCACTCCTTCCAATGCCGGCGCCAGCGGCACAATGCCGGGAGTTCCCGCGCCCACCTGGAATCCCTGGGATTCCAGGCTTACCCCAAGGCCGCCAACGGGCTTGCCCAGATCGTTTACGTCCCGCATATAGCTGAAGCGGAATTCGTTCACGGACGCTCCACTAATGGTTTTGACGTCGCCCAGGCTTAGCAACTGCGCCCTCCCCAGGTTCAACGCATTGAATCCGGGTACGTTTGCCCCGCCCTGGGCGGTGGGGTAGGGATTGTTCAAGGTGTAGTCATCGGCCGAGTAATAAGCGGAAAGCGTTCCTATCCGGGTGTTGCCATCGATGCGAAGCGCGCCCTTGTCGTCCCGCAGGTTCTCGTTCTCCGCCGACGTGGAAAAGGTATTTTCGCCGTTGTTGGGCGTGGGAATGTACTGCAGCAGTTGTTTGGCAGGCGCCGACCACGCGCTCTCCGGGATTACCGCGTTGGGAAACACGCATTGCGTGACGTTGGTGCATCCCGCCGTGTAGTAGGCCTCGCCCGGCATGACCGTGTAGCCCAGGCGCGTTGAAAGCTGGCCGGCCCAGTACGCACCACTTACGGTGTTGGTGAGTTGCGCGGCCTCGCTGGCAAAGTCACCGCTTCTTTCCGCCAGCGTAGGCACGGGAATGTAACCGGTGTCCACTCCTTCGGTGAGCCGCGTTCCCTGGTAATCCGCAAAGAAGAACACCTGGTTTTTCCGGATGGGGCCGCCCAGCGTTCCGCCGAACTGGTTCTGATCGAATTCAGCGCGGCCGGGAGAGAAGTAGTTGCGCGCGTCCAGGTCTGTGTTGCGCAAGAATTCAAAGCTGCTGCCGTGAATGGAGTTGGTGCCGGACTTGGTGATCACATTGATTTGGCCGCCGCTGTGGCCGCCATATTCAGCGTCAAAGTTGCTGCTTAGGATGCGAAATTCAGCGATGGAATCCAGGTTGGGAACGATCGCGGTTCCCATGTTCACCACTTCCGCCACGTCGCTGCCATTGATCATGAAGGCGTTGGCGAATTCGCGTTGTCCGTTAATCGAAATGGTCCCGGGATTCAGGTTGCCGGAGGGAGAAAGCGTGCTGGCGCCGACGTCCTGGACGGTGCTGGAGGTGATTGTGGTCGCGGCGGCCACGCCTGGCTGTAAGGCCAGCAAATCAGTGAAGCTGCGCCCGTTGAGGGGAACCGCCGTAATCTGCTTTTCCGGAATCACCTGTCCCATTTGCGTACTGGAGGTCTCTACGTGGACCGCATCGTCGCGGACGGTGATCGTTTCATTGCGCTCGCCAATCTACAGAAATAAGTCGATGAGAAGAGCTCTGTTAGCGTCTATCCGCACGTCGGTTCGCCGGTAAGGCTTAAACCCGGGATGGTCGATCTCGATCTGATAATGGCCGACTGGTACCGACAGGAAACTGAATGCACCCTTGCTGTCGCTCGAGGTTGACTGTTTCACTCCCGTCTCGACTTCAATGGCCTTGACGATGGCGCCCGCCACCACGGCGCCGCTGGCGTCGCGGACCGTGCCCGAAATGCGCCCTCCCGCGCCGGCCCAGGAAAGCGACGAGAGGACAAGAAAAAGCAAAGTCAGCGCCACCTCAGGGTGCCAGCTTTTTCCTTGTCCTTCCACTACAGTCCAGCCCCGGTATGAGAGCTTTTTCTTATTGCGAACGTGTCGCATCTAGTCAGCGTTAAAAAGAGCGGCCAAGAGCCGCTGGTATGAATTGATTTTGTTGCGACAGATTCGCAACAAGCGTTACACTCTTGAGTATTGCTGTGAAGCGCCAAGACTGTCAATGAGCGCGCCATAGATTCCGTCGCAATGCGAATGCGACTTGTTGCGACTACGGAGGTTTTCCATGCCCTTGCCTGCCACTGAAATTCCGGGCCGCTTGCAGCTTCACTTTTCCGAACGGGGGATTCGCATGACCGCTCAGCGGCGCGCCATCCTTTCCGTGATTGAAACCGCCACCGTGCACCTGGATGCGGCGCAGATCCTCCGCAAGGCCAAAAAGCTGGACGATTCGGTCGACCGCAGCACGGTCTATCGGACGCTGCGCCTGTTGAAGCGGCAGGGACTGGTGGATGAACTCGATCTGATGCACCTGCGCGGCGAAGGGCACTATTACGAACGCCGGATCGTGAATCGCGATCACATTCACATCGCCTGTGTGCGTTGCGGGCAGATTACGGAGTTCGTCAGTGACATCTTTGATCGCCTCAAGCGACAGGTGGAGAAGGACTGCCGCTTCAAGATCCTGGTTTCACGCCTGGAAATCGGCGGGTATTGCTCCGCCTGCCGTGGTGCCGGCAAAGATCGCCCGGGCCAGCCGGTACGCCTGCCTTCCCCGGCATAACCGGGCGATGCCTGCACGCACGTCGCTCTGTGATTCCCGTCACAGCCTTATCCCGCCCCCATTCGGCATCCTCAAGGTGAACTTAGGTTGCACCGGTCGCGGCAGGCGCGATCTTATTTTTGAATCTTGTAATGCGACCGGGTTGCAACTGAGAAGAGGTGGAGAGTGAACCGACAAGACAAACGAAGCTCCGGGTTGAGTAGGGCCGTCGTGCCTTATTGCAGAGAGAGCGGTCTTTTTTTTGGCATTGATAATGCGACGATGTCGCAACTGGCGCTGCGTGCTTCCGGCCTGACGGGCGGTGCGTGCGTTCGTGGAATTGGGCGATGGCGATCAATGGGTCCGCTGACCGTTTTCTGCCGAGTTCTGTTGATCCTGCTGCCCCTATCGGGATGGGCTGGCGTGAGCGCCGGGATCGCGGGAACGGTCAGTGATCCCAGCGGAGCGGTGGTGGCGGGAGCGCCGGTGTCATTGCAAAACGTCCAGACCGGCGAAGAGCTAAAGCTGGTTACCCGCGATGATGGCACATTTATTTTCCCTGCGCTCTCGCCGGGGCAATACCAGATCCGCATTAGCGTGCAGGGATTCAAGCCATATTTGCAATCCGGCTTGACCTTGGCCGCCGAAACCTCGCTCAAGGTGGACGCCCATTTGGTCCTGAGCGCCGATAGCACAACGGTTGAGGTGTCTGCCGACAGCGTGCAAATTGATGCAACCTCGACTCAACTGGGGGAGACCATTCCGGACAAGAAGATGGTGGCCGTTCCCCTGAATGGCCGCAGCTACACCGACCTGCTGGCGCTGCAGGCAGGCGTCATTCCGGCCAGCTCGCAGCAGCCCAACGCCGTTCTTATGTCCGGATGCACGAATGCCGCTCCTTCCGGCGACCTCAATCCAGGGAACTTATCAGTGAGTGGCCAGCGCGAAACCGACAACGGCTTCGTGGTAAACGGAGGCAACGTGGAAGAGGCCTTTAATATGGGTTCGGCCATCATTCCCAATCTGGATTCAATTCAGGAACTGCAGGTTTTGACCAGCAATTTCGATGCCCAGTACGGCAATTTCAGCGGCGCTCAGGTCATGGTTACAACCAAGTCGGGGACTAATAAGATTCACGGCAGCGGTTTTGAATTTTTGCGCAATACCGATCTCGATGCCCGGAATTACTTCTCCGCGGATCGAGCGCAGTATGACCAGAACCAGTTTGGCGGGACGATAGGGGGCCCGGTGCAAAAAAATAGGCTGTTCTTCTTTGCCGATTACCAGGGGACCCGCCTTACCCAGGGCATCGACACCGGACTTATTACCGTCCCCTCACAGCAGGATCGGACCGGGAACCTCTCCGATCTCGCCAGCCAGCTTACTGGCAGGGTAAATGGACAAAGCCTGGCGAATCAGCTCTCCGAAAAGCTGGGCTATCCCGTCAACCCCGGCGAGAATTATTACACCGCCGGCTGCATTGGCGCCTCGCAGTGCGTCTTTCCCAACGCGGTAATACCACAGAACGCATGGTCCACCCCGGCGATGAATCTGCTGGGTTATATTCCCTTGGCAAACCAGGGCGGCGATCTATTCTCCACCTCGGCGGAAAACCAGACGCTGCGCGATGACAAAGGCGCGCTGCGCTTCGATGCGAACACCGGCTGGGGGAATTTGTCGGCCTATTACTTCATCGACGACTACTGGATGAATAATCCCTACCCTACCGGACAGGGTGGTGCGAGTGTTCCCGGCTTCGACGCGAATACCTTCGGCCGGAGCCAGCTCATCAGCCTGGGTCTGACCAAGACCATCGGGACAAACATGATCAATCAAATCCACGCCAGCTACATCCGCGACGCAAACGTCGTCGGACAACCGCAGGGTGGCGTGGGCCCGAGCCTGGCGTCGCAGGGTTTCGTCAACGCGGCCGGTGAACCTTCCATCTATGCCCTGGCCCCGCATATTGAGGGCGTGGAGAACATAGCCTTCAACGATTTCACCATAGGCGTGGATACCACCGGGCTGACCGAGGCGGATAACACCTATCAGTGGGCGGACGACTTCTCCCGGATTGCCGGCAATCATACCCTCAAATTTGGCGGCGCGTTTCACCTCGACCAGATCAATATCAGCCCGGACGCCATTTACAACGGTTCATTCGACTTTACCGGTTCGGCCACCGGTTCTGATTTTGCAGATTTTCTGCTCGGACTTCCCAGCACTTATTCCCAGGGCGACTCGAACCGCTTCTACCTGCGCAACAAATACATCGGGCTGTATGGAGAGGACAGTTGGCGGGTGAAACCAAATCTTACGCTCAACTACGGATTGCGCTGGGACGTGCTGCCCCCGTGGCGTGAAAAATACAACCAGCTCCAGACGCTGGCGCTGGGGGAACAGTCTGTCGTCTACCCGGGCGCACCCCGTGGTTTGGTATTTCCGGGCGATCCCGGAATTCCGAGTACGCTGGCGCCGGCCAGGTACGCCAACTTTGCGCCGCGCCTCGGGTTGGCCTACTCTCCCAACTTCGAGAATGGCCTGCTGCGCAAATTGCTGGGAACCTCCTCCAACACCAGCATTCGTGCCGGATACGGCATGTACTACACGGCATTCGAGGGGCTTTCTGCCGGCATCATGAGCGCCAACCCGCCGTACGGATATGACTACACCAGCCTGGCGCCGCCGACGTTTGCCAATCCCTTTGTCAACGCTGCTACCGGCCAAACCGTGCTGCAGCCTTTTCCAGTGCCCATACCCTCCTATGGGGCGACGGCCGCCAATCCGAATTCATCCATAAACTGGAGCCAGTTTCTGCCCATTACCGGTGTTCCCGCGTTCTATCACGGCAACGTCACTCCGTATACCGAAAGTTACACGCTGACGATCCAGCGCGAGATTGCAAGCGGCACGGTCCTCAGCGCGGGATATGTCGGCAGCGAATCGCACCATCAATTGGTGCTCATCTCAGCCAATCCAGGCAATCCGGCCGAGTGCCTGGCGCTCAATGCAGCCGGGGCAACGCCTGCCTGCGGGCCCTTCGGCGAAGGCGGCACTTACACCCTTCCCAATGGCGAGATCGTGTCGGGCACCAGAGGCCCGTTCAGTTCACAATTTGACGCCATCACCTACCAAAAGACCATCGGCAACGCCGACTACAACGCGCTCCAGGCCAACCTGCGCCACCACCGTGGGCCGCTCGATCTACTGTTCGGATACACCTACAGCAAGTCGATCGATCAGTCTTCCAGCCTGGCGGAGGCGGTGAATCCCCTTGACCCGGGCCTGAGCCGGGCGCCTTCCGCCTTCGATATGCGGCACAATTTTGTGGCCAGCTACAAGTACAGCCTTCCCATCAGCGCCCTGCTGCGGCGCGATAACCGCTGGACCCAAAGCTGGTCGCTTTCCGGAATCACGCGCTTCAGCACGGGACTGCCCGTGACTCTCTACAACAACACGGATAGTTCGCTGCTGGGCACCATTCCCAACGGCATCAACAATAATGGCATCGATACGCTTACCCTTTCCCCCGGTAACCTGGCGATCAATACCAATCCGCGCAACGGTCAGCCTGCATTCAATAGGGCCCTGTTCAGCCTTCCGGTGCTGGGGCAAATGGGGAATGTTCCGCGGCGCTTTTTCTACGGTCCCGGCCTGGACAACTTCGACATTGCGCTGCAGAAGGTGATTGCGCTCAGCGAATCGAAATCGATGGAACTTCGCGCCGAGGCATTCAACGTTTTCAATCACGCGCAGTTTTTCGGAGCCGCGGCGGTCGATGGAAATATCAGCAGCGGCAACTTCGGGAAGATCGTCAGCGCAGATGCACCGCGCCAAGTGCAGTTGGCTGCCAAGTTCTACTTTTGAGTAGAACCTTGCTGTCAAGTTACATTGACAAACGAGGCAGCCAGCGAGAGGCGCTCCGCGTGAAGGGCAAAAAGAGCCCACTGTTTCCAGTGGGCTCCATACTCTCCCGCACTCAACCCGGGGTCATGGCACCGTGACCTTGCCGATGACGCTGTTTCCCCGGTCTGCGATGTAGATGTCGCCCGCTGCCGGCCAGACCAACAACTGAATACTGAGTGGTGCCACCTGAGTACTGTGTACTGAGTACTGACTGCTTCTGCTCAACCACACTCGCCAGCCATTACCGCCGCTTCGGCGTAGCCGGAGGCGACAACGCGAACACCACGCCGGGAGAGTTCTCGGTAGTCCCATAGAGATTGCCCTGGGAGTCGAAGATCAGGCCGGCGTACGGACCTCCTCCGTCGCTTGCGCCGGTGAAGCTGTAAAGCACGGTTTCCGACCATGGACCGATGCCGCCGCTGGGCGGGCTCACCTCAAAGACGGCGCCGGCGCCGCTTGCCCCGCCGCCGCTGGTCGTGCCGTAGAGGTTTCCCTGCGAGTCAAAGATCAGGCTCTCGTAGTAAGGCCCGCCGCCGTCGAAACAACTGCTGCCGCCGACCGAACAGAAACTGTAGAGCACGTTCTCGGTCCACGTGGCGCCGCTGGCCGGGGGCGTGAGTTCAAAGACCACGCCGCCGCCGTTCGCCCCCCCGGTGCGGGTAGTGCCGTAGAGGTTGCCGAGGGAATCGAACGTCAAGGTTCCAACGGGAAGATAACCATCGCTGCAACCGCTTGACGGGCAGAAGCTGTAGAGCACATTCTCCGTCCACGCGCCACTTTGGGCGGGCGGGCTTAATTCAAAGACAGCGCCCTCAGAGTTGGCGCCGCCCAATTCGGTGGTGCCATAGAGATTGCCCTGTGCGTCGAAGATCAGGCTACCGTAAGGCCTTTCGCCATCGGTGCAGGTGCCGCCCGAGCTCGAACAGAAGCTGTAGAGCACACTTTCGGTCCATAAGCCGATGCCGCCGCTGGGCGGACTCAACTCAAAGACTGCGCCGGAAAGCTCACCGCCAGAGCCTCCCCAGTTCGTAGTGCCATATAGGTTTCCCTGGGAGTCGAAGACCAGGCCCCCGTAAGGCCTCTCGCCGTCTGTGCAGTTCGTTTCCGCACAGAATGCGTACAGTACAACTTCATTCCACGGGCCGCTGCCCCCGCCCCTGGGCGGGCTCAGTTCGAATGCCACACCATCACCAAAATTAGAACTGCCGTTGCCGCCCTCCTCGGTTGTGCCGTAAAGATTGCCCTGCGAGTCGAAGATCAGGCCGGCGACAGGATAGCCGCCGTCGGACCCGCCGGTGAAGCTGTAGAGCACGGTTTCGGTCCACGGGCCGGTGCCGCCGGAGGGCGGGCTCAGCTCAAAGACCGTGCCGTTGTCGGAGGTGCCGCCCAAGTAGGTGGTGCCGTAAAGGTTGCCAAGGGAGTCGACGATCAGGTTCGCAAAAGAGGAAAGCCCGTCGGGCTGGCCGGCGAAGGTGTAGAGGACGTTATCCGTGTACGGCGGACTGACCACCTGGGATACCGGTACCGAAGTGCTGGGGCCGCACGAACCCATGCCCGGATAGGCGGCGGTCAGGCTGTCCGTCCCCGCCGGCAAGCCGGCATAGCTAAGCGTTGCCACGCCGGAACCGCTCAGCGTCTGTGGCGTCCCGATCGCGGTGGCGCCGTTGTAAATGGAGGCCGTACCAGTCGGCATGCCACTGGAGCAAGTGACGGTTGCCGTCATCGTCACCGCTTGGCCCTGCGTCGAGGGATTCGGCGAAGTGGTCAGCGCGGTCGATGTGGTTGCCATATTCACTACCTGAGCCACTGCCGCTGAACTGCTGCCTGCGAAGGCGCCCGAGCCGTTATATACGGCGGTCAGGCTGTCCGTTCCCGCCGGCAAGCCGGAGTAGCCAAGTGTCGCCACGCCGGAACCACTCAATGTCTGCGGCGTGCCGATCGCGCTGGCGCCATTGTAGAACGTGACCGTTCCAGTGGGTGTTCCGGTGGAAGCCGTCACTGTTGCCGTCATGGTTATGGCCTGGCCCACGATCGAAGGATTCGGCGAGGTGGTCAACACCGTCGTCGTCGGATAGGCCACCAACTGCGAGACCGCGTTGGAAGTGCTGCCGGCATAGTCCACGTTGACCAGGTGCACGGCAGTTAGGCTGTGCGGTCCATTCGTCAAGCCCGTGTAGTTCAGCACGGCGACGCCTGAGGCATTCAGGTTGACGGCGGTAATGACCGTCCCGCTGTTGTAGAACTGTACCGCTCCTGTGGGGACCAGGCCGTTCGATGCTGAAACTGTCGCGGTCATCGCAACTGATTGCCCCGGCGCGGACGGATTGGGCGACGTAGTCAACACCGTGGTCGTGGTGGCCTGATTCACCTCCTGCGACTCCGCATTGGAGGTTATGGCGGGATAGACCCCCGCCCCCAGGTACTTGGCTGTAATGTTCCAGGTCCCGGCGCTCATGCCCGCATAACTCAGCGTAGCCACCGCGGAGGCGCTCAGGGTCTCGCTGCCGATGAATGTGGTGCCGTAGTAGAACTGCACCGTCCCCGTGGGGTGCAACCCGTTGGAAGCGGTCACCGTGGCTGTGAATGTAACGGCCTGCCCATAATAAGACGGATTCGGCGACGTGGTTACCGTGGCCGCCGTCGTCACTGGATTTACCACCTGGGAGACCGCCGCGGAGGTGCTGCCGACGATCAACGCCGTACCTGCATAGGTGGCGGTTATGCTGTCGGTCCCCACCGGCAAGCGGGTGTAGGCCAAGGTCGCCACCCCCGAGGCATTCAGCGTGCCCGTGCCGATGGACACCCCGTTGTTGTAGAAAGTCACTGTACCGGTCGCTTTCGCGCCGTCGGAAGTCACGACCGTCGCCGTCATGGTGACGGATCCGCCGTTATAAGACGGGTTCGGCGACGTGGCCAGCGTGGTAGTCGTGGTTACTTGGTTCACCACCTGCGCGACCGCCGCCGAGGTGCTGCCCAAGAACGATGCCGTCTCTACATAGGTGGCTGTGATGCTGTCTGTGCCCGTCGGCAGGCCGGCGCCACTCAAGGTCGCCACTCCCGAAGTGTTCAAAGTTTCCGATCCAATGGCGACGCCGCCGTTGTAAAAGTACACCAAACCGGTGGGTCTGGCGCCGGTGGCGGATGTCACGGTCGCCGTCAATGTGACGGATTGTCCCGCGTTGGACGGGTTCGGCGATGTCGCTAGCGCGGTTGTTGTGGTCACCGCATTCACCACCTGGGAAACTGCCGCTGAGGTGCTGGGCGCCTCCTTCGTCGAACCGCCGTAGGAGACCGTGAGGTTGTCCGTTCCCACCGGCAATAAAGTTGTGTTCAGCGTCGCCACACCTCCGCCGTTCAGCGTGCTCGAGCCGAGGGAAGTTGTGCCGTTGTAAAACGTTGCTTTGCCGGTGGGGGTGGGGCCGTTGGTGGCCAGCACGATCGCCGTCAACGTCACACTTTGTCCAAACAATGACGGATTCGGCGCGTTCTCCAGCACGGTGTTCGTTGTGATGGTATTCACCACCTGCGAAACCGCCGCGGAGGTGCTGCCGGCAAAGTCCAGGGTGGGCAGAAACTTGGCGGTAATGCTGTGCGCGCCGACGGTGAGGTTGGCGTAGTTCAGCACCGCCACGCCGGAACTGTTTAAGTTGACGCCGGTAATGACCGCGGTACCGTTATAGAATTCTACGGTTCCATATGGTGTTACGCCGCTGGAACTGGTGACAGTGGCGGTGAACGCAACGGATTGTCCCGAAGTAGAGGGATTGGGCGAGGCCGTCAAGTGGCTAGTGGTTGCCAGCGCATTCACCACCTGATTCAACGCGCTCGAAGTGCTGCTGGGGAACTTGCCTGAGGCGCCGTTGTACTTGGCGGTAATACTGCGCGTACCCCCCGTCAGGGTGCTCGTGCCCCCGTTGGCTACCCCGGAACTGTTCAGCGTAACGGTGGTGATGAGGGTAGTGAAATTGTAGAACGACACCGAGCCGGTGGGAACACTGCCGTTGGACGCGGTCACCGTGGCGGTGAACGTGACCACCTGCCCGTAGTTCGACGGGTTGGGGCTGGAGGTCAGGGTGGTACTGGTGGTGATGATCTGGAAGAGGCCGGTGTTCTCTATGCTCTCCACGTTACCGGCCTTGTCAACACTGTAGAAATAGACCTCGTTGAAACCGGACGAAGTGACTGAAAACGGCCCGTTGTAGGTCTGAAAGCCTCCGTTGTCAATTTCGTAGTAGGTAGTTGCCACTCCGCTGCCGGTGCCGCTGCTCGATCCGGGGTCGCTCGCCGTGAGCGTAACCGTCACCGTTCCCAGGTAGATTGTGGTAGAGCCGCTGGCGTGAGTGCCGCTCAGGGCGGAGGTGGTGTGCGGCACGATGGTATCCCAGCAGACCGGGCCGTAAGTGTTGTCGCTCGAAATGCCCGCGTTGTCCCAGGCGCGCACGTTTGCCGTGTGGCAACCCTGGCTCAAGCTGTTCGATAGGACAAGCCCGCCTGCTGCGAAGTTGAGCGGAGTGGGGGTTTGCGGCCCGGTATAATAGGAAAGGGACGGATTACCTGCTGCGGGTCCCGGTGTGGGCTCTTCGTATTGATCGCCCGGGTCGGCGTCCCAGGCGCTGCTGTAACCCGCCACTCCATTGGGCACGGCGCCATTGTTGGAAGTCCCAGTCAGGTCCCAGCCAACGGTCTGGTTGCTGTTGTACCATGCGTGCGCCGCCGGTGCATTCCACGTGATCGCGGGTGCGCTGCCATCGTTCGCAATTAAGTAATTGATGGACCAGGCCAGTTGCAGCATGTTCGCTGAACCCCAGCCTGTGACCAAATCGTAACCTGGGGCGGCGCACCAAGGTGTCAATTGATATTGTTCGACGATGTCATTGACATTGCAACCGCTGGTAATGTC
>JBEKOS010000080.1:0-11847 GCA_049521535.1 Terriglobales bacterium
CGGTTTATTCTTCGGATATCTTTCCGGCGTGGGCTGGCGGGCTTAACGACGGTAGCAGCCCGACTCGGGAGTGACACAAAGTGTCATTCTATCTCCGACAGGCTCTCAGTCTGACCCGTTTCTCCCGCGCTGGGTAATGTGGCACGGCACCCCGGGCAAGAGGCATCGCTTGTGTCGCGGCATAAGGCGGGATAATATCAGAATCGCTGTGCGGCGCGTGGAGAGAAGTGGCGGCCTTCAGGCAGTCCCTGGTCCCTTCCAGGGGGAATATGTTGGATTGCCGAATGGCAACGTGATTAAGTACGACCCAGCAACGGGTAAGCAGTACACTTTTGCGCCAGGACAACCCCAATGAAGACTTCAAAAATCGCGACCGTCTTGTTGCTGCTCTTGTTCTTCGTCTTGAGTGTCTGGGCGACAGGCCAGCAGAATCAGCAGAAGCCTATGGATGAGTGGGAAGCGTTACAAATCTCCCTCAAGGGAGCGCAATCGATACACCCGAAGAACGGTTTCGTGCCGGATGAATCAACCGCGATCCAAATAGCCGAAGCTGCGGTGAAGGCCCAGTACGGAGAAAAAACCGTTTCGGACGAACAGCCCTTCCATGCTCGGCTGTACGGCGAAACGTGGATCGTCAAAGGCACCTTGCATCCTCAAGGCGCTCTCGGCGGCACTGCTGTGGTCAAGATCAGCAAACTGGATGGGAAAATCTTGTTCATGATTCACCAGTACTGATACCGCCTGCTGTGAGGTGAGAATACGTGCATGAATCGTCGAGGTCTGGCCTGCATCCTTGCGGTTACCGGTGACAGACCGCAAGATTCCTAATACCTCTGAATCCACGGCGTGCCATCCGATCTTAAACGCTACTTCGGCCAGCGCTGTGCGCATATCATCACCTGCAGTAGCTTGCGTCGGCTCCCGCTCCTGGTTCCTGCGGATCGAGCTCAAGAGGTAAGGCAAATCAGTATTAGGTACGGTGGTCGTCCAGCACGATGTCGGTGGAACCTAATTCCCGAACCGCGCCGCGAATCAGGTTCGCCGGAAAAATGATCAGATTGCGCCAGCCGCTTCTCTGGCCATTCGGGTCAAGAACGCTCGGGACAAGCATCCCGGGTAAGCGCTCGGCATAGAATCGTCGCGCGAGTGCCTGGGTAGCGGCGTAGCCGTCTTTGAAGACGCGTGGGCGAATCAAGTCGTCCAAATGGACTCCCAGTTTCCTTCGGATATCGGGATGGGTAAGATCCACGACCGGGTTCAGCGTGATCAGGAATTCAACGCAGGCCATGACTTCGCCATCTGAGCCGGCCTGGACTGCCACTTCCCTGATTGATAACTCTTTCGCTCCGCTAAAATACAGCGCGCCGAACTCGCCGCGGACGTTGTAGCGCCGCTCCCGCGTGAAGCTTGGCCCGGCTTCCAAAACGGTGCCGGCATGCTGCCTGGCGAGGCACCGCCAAAATCTTCCCTTCCGGATGGTTGTGACTGGTAATCCCAAGGTGCGCGAGCTTGCGTGCATCATTCCGGGTTGTCTACGCCGGAGTGCCTGAGCGGATATCTTCCACAACCCCGGCCACGATCTCATAACCGTGCGCATCGGCCAGCAGATTAAGCGGAACAATTCCGGCCAACGCCTCGTTGTCGCAATGAATCCAATGGCCGAACCGATCGGGCCTAATCACTCCCTTGGCCAGTTGCGTCAGATTGAGCAGCCGGTGAAAACGGACCGATTCCAATGCGTGCCTGTCCTCTTCCTCCCGGAGCCACTTCCGCAGAGTTTCGACAGAAACTCCAAGGACATGTGCCATCTCGGTGTCGCTGAAGGCAAACAGCTCCTTAAGCCATTGCGCCTTATAATTTCGAGGCACTTCCCAGTGTGCTTCCCCCACGACGGACTTGGTTGCCGATGCCATAGAAACGCTCCGACTGTACTTTCTACTACATTGTTGAACGTAGAATATCCCGTTGTCAACACATTCTGTTTCATTCGGTAGTGGGTCAGTTTGATAAGGAAGCGAGTCAGGCGCGCGACTAAGGTGTCGCAAAGAACGCGACACATCGCGCGGCTCGCCCAGATCTTCCCCGCGCAAAGAACGCTTGCTCAGGATGACAATCAAACTGACCCACTACCCTTCATTCGACCAGCGCAAAGGCGAACCCATCGTAGCCTTTGCTCCCCACGGTTTGGATGGCGGTGGCGCTGACGCGCGATTCCGCCGCGAGCATTTCAATGAAACGCCGTATTCCCAGGATGTCGGGGCTGTTACTTTTCTGATCGATGACTTCGCCTTCCCGAACCACGTTGTCCGCGATGATTAGCGTGCCCGGACGTGAAAGCTTGAGGGACCACGTAAAGTAATCCGGATAGCTTTGCTTGTCGGCATCGATGAAGATCAGGTCGAACGGGCCGCGCTGCTCCGATGCCAGCCTGGAAAGGGAGTCCGAAGCGCTACCGAGGCGGATCTCCACGATGCCATCCAATCCTGCCCGAGCCAAATTTGCGCGGGCGACTTCCGCGTGCTTGGCGTCCGCCTCCAGCGTGACCAGACGGCCACCGGCCGGCAACGCCCGAGCCAGCCAGATGGTGCTGTAGCCACCCAGGGTGCCGATTTCCAGGATCGAGCGCGCGCCCCGCAGACGTGCCAGCAGATAAAGCAACTTTCCCTGGTTCGGCGCGACGTGAATTGCGGGCAGTCCCGCCGCCGCGCTGGCCGCCAGCGCCTGGTCCAATGCCGGATCAGGACGGACCAGGAGATTGGTAAAGTATCGATCGACGGATTTCCATTGTTCCTGACTCATGATGATTGCCTCGCGTTAAGGATTAGATTGGTGCTTCCCGAGTAGTTCTTGCACTATGGTTTGTCATCCTGAGCGGAGCGAAGGACCCGCCCTTGCGCCGCGAGCACAAGAACAAAAGCAGGTCCTTCGCTTCCCACCCCATCACGCGCAAAAGCGGCGCGCGGCGGGGACCCCGGTCGCTCAGGATGACAATTTTTGCGGGAGCTGCCCTTATTTTCACGGCAGCGAAGGATCATCTATGCACTCTTCAGTTGCACGCAAAATACATAGATCCTTCGCTTCGCTCAGGATGACAAATCCAACTTACCGCGACTGTCTTTTTTCATGCGCTTTGGCGCGTTTCATGCGCATTGGCGCGGCGCATCTGCATGACATCTTTGCTCAGGATGACAGCTCCACGCGATTACCGTCACACGCGCATTAGATGCCCCGCGAAATCCGAATCTAACGTTATCTCGGCCTACTTCCCCTTCAGGATTTCTGCCGCATGTCTCATTGCTCCCTCGGTGATCGTGGCGCCCGAGAGCATGCGCGCAATTTCTTCGGTTCTTTCCGCGTCCTCGAGGCGCCGGACGGTAGTTCGCGTGCGCCCACCGGCTTCATGCTTTTCGATCAGGTAATGCTGGTCCGCGAACGACGCGATTTGCGGCAGATGGGTCACGCAGAGTACCTGCGCGGTCTGGGCCAGCGATTTCAGCTTGCGGCCAACGGCTTCCGCGGCACGCCCACCGATGCCCGTATCGATTTCGTCAAACACCAAAGCTCCACTCGACTCGAGCCGGCCGCCAGCCTGCGGCTGCTTGTTCAGGTCTTTGCCGCCGGCAGGCAACCGGCGACTGGCGACGGTGTTCAGTGCCAGCATTACGCGCGACAATTCTCCGCCGGAGGCAATTTCCTCGACCGGGCAGAGCGGCTCTCCCGGATTCGTGGAAATCGAGTAGGTCACACGATCGAAGCCGGCGGCGGTCCAGTTCGCCGGTTCATCTGATCCGCTGACCTCGACTCTGAAGCGGGCATTCATTGCAAGATCATTAACCTCCATCTCGGCCAGCTTTTCCAATTTACGGGCGGCTTCGAAGCGCCGGCGGGACAAGGTCCTCGCCTCGCTAAGATAGGTGCCGGCGGCAACTTCTAATTCATGGCGGAGCCGTTTGAGCGATTCGTCCCGGTTTTCAATCTCGTCGAGTTTGCGGGCTACCTCCTGACCGTGAGCGATCACCTGGGCGACCGTCTCACCATACTTCCGTTTCAAGTGATCAAGCAGGACCAGCCGTTCTTCCAGCTTGGCCAGGCGCTCGGGAGAAGCCTCAATACCGGAAGCATAATCCCGAAGCGTGGCGCTCGCGTCATCGAGCGTGATACGCGCGGAATCAACGACCGCGGCCATCCCTTGAAACTTCTGGTCAAAACGCGCCAACTCTTCCAGATGGCGCATTGCGGCCCGAATTTGTACCGTCGCTGAGTTGCTGTTGTCGTACAGGCAGTCGAACGCCGCAGCGGCATCACCATAGATTTTCCCGGCGTTAACCAACACCCGCTTGTCGGCCTCAAGTTGCTGATCTTCCCCGACGACCAGGTGCGCGTGTTCTATTTCCTTTTTTTGAAAGCTCCATAAATCGACAAGACGCGAGCGGTCTTGTTCTTCCCCTTCGAATTCAGCTACCCGCTTGCAGATTCGCTGCCAGGTGGCAAATGCATTGGCAGTCAGATGCCGGTTGGCGCCGGCAAAACCATCCAGGAGGGCCAGTCGGGCACCTGCGTCGAAGGCCAAGGCGAACATCGATTCCTTCTGCGAGTGGATGTCTGCCACCAAATGCGCAAGCTGCTTGAGCACGCTAATGGTTGCCGGTTGGTTGTTGATGAATACGCGCCCCTTACCTCCCGCTGCGATCTCCCGGCGAAGAATCAATTCACCGCCGTTGCTGTCAATGCCGTTCGCATGGAGCACATGCGCAGAGCTTTTTTCTTCAACGGCAAATACACCAGCAACCACCGCCCGGTCGGTTCCGTGCCGGACGATATCGGTGGTTGCCTTTTCTCCGAGCAGCAGCGCAAGAGCATCGATGAGGATCGATTTACCCGCGCCGGTCTCGCCGGTCAACAGGTTCAGGCCGGGCGCGAACGCGATCACGAGGTTGTCAATGACCGCGTAATTCTCGATGCGCAGTTCAAGCAGCATGGCTCACACCAGATTTTCGCAGATTCGGCCTTCCGGTAGAATTTTTCGGCCGGATGCGCCTTCAATGGCACTGTGAAAATCCGTGGCCAACATTCTATAATCCCATTCAGCTTGAGCGAAGCCAATCCCAATTTACAACTCAGGCCTTCGATACAGCTTCTTAATCAAAAATGCCGAATTCCACGATATTCTTGGCCTTCATCGTTGGCGGCGAGGTCTTCAATTTGTTGTGGGAAAGCGGCCCCGTCGCCAAAGCTGTCCTGTTCATACTGCTTTTTTTCAGCATACTGTCCTGGTCGATTATTGTTGCCAAGTGGGGATCATTCCGGCGAATGCGGGTGCAGAGCAGCCGCTTCTTGCGGGCATTCCGCAAAGCCCAGCGCCTGCAGGACATCGCAGCCGTGGCGGAACAGTTTGCCCCCAGTCCGCTGATTACGGTCTTTCAAGCAGGATACGAGGAACTTCGCAAGCAGGGCCGGGTTTCCTCGGTCCAGCGCGCCTGTGCCATTGCGACCTCCGAGGAAATGACTCGATTGGAACGGCGCATGCCCTGGTTGGCAACGACGGCTGCGGTGACTCCCTTTATTGGACTATTTGGAACGGTATGGGGCATCATTGACGCCTTCCAGGGCCTGGGAACGGCGGGTGCTGCCACTTTGAGGGCGGTCGCGCCGGGAATTTCGGAAGCCCTAATTACAACGGCGGGCGGGCTTTTCGCGGCCATCCCCGCGGTAATCGCTTACAACCTGCTAAGCAACCAGATTCGCGAATTTGGTTCCCGCATGGATGACTTCACGCTTGAGATGTTGAACGCGGTGGAACACTCGGCGAGTAGCTGAAATGGCAATGAATTTGAGCAACGGCGCATCGCGCAATAACCGCGCACTGGCGGATATCAACATCACGCCTTTGGTCGATGTGGTCCTGGTGCTGCTCGTTATTTTCATGCTAACCGCACCGATTTTGCAGTCTGGCATCGAGGTCGCGGTGCCGAAAACCAAGACCGTAAAGCAGATTACGGAAGAACGGCTGGTGATCACCGTTGACCGCCAACAGCGTGTCTTCTTGGGCAATGATCCCATCAATATCAATGAGATCGGGGACAAGCTAAAACAAAGGATCCGCGATCCGCAAGGTCAATCTATCTTTTTGCGTGCCGACGAAGAGGTCCCTTTCGGGGCATTCGCAACAGTTATGGACGCGGTAAAGCAAGCTGGAATTAGTAATGTAAGCATCGTTACGCAGCCTGTGAACGAAGACACGCACGATACAAAGCAGTGATCTACTACTCGAATGAAGCTGGCTCAGGGATAAAGCCCAACATCACGAAAATACATGGCGGCGAGCGCTGATATTTGGAACGAACGGGACGCTTGGGGCGGATCATTGGGATGGTCCATCGCTTTGCATGCGGCCCTTTTCGGCAGCATTCTGGCGTATGGAGCTATCCTGGGGAACCGGCACGGCGCGGCCTGGGGGGGCGGAGGCGGTGATGGCAGCGCCATGAGCGCAACCCTGGTAAACAGCATTCCCTTGCCCTCAAAACCGCAAGCCAACAATGTACTGGCAACGGATTCCAAAGGATTGACCCAATCGCTGCCACATGTCGAGGAGAAGGCGCCCGATGCGATTTCCATCCCCGAGCGCGATGCAAAGCGAAAACCCTGGGAAAAAGCACCCCGCAGCACAACTCAGCAGAAGCCTAAACCTGTCGAACAGGCGACCAACGTCGTACCTTTTGGGCAGGGTGGTCCGGTAAGCGGCCCGTACGCGGCCTTTACTGCCGGCGCGGCTAGAGGCGGCCTGGCCTTCAACGGCGGAGGCGGCGATTTTGGCAGCCGGTATTCCTGGTACGTCGCAGTGGTGAACCGCCGAATTGCAGAGAACTGGCTGAAGTATGAAATTGATCCAAACATATCCGGGGCCCGGCGGGTATATGTGACCTTTGACATCCTTCGCGGCGGGCAACCTGCGAACGTGCAAGTGGAACAATCGGGAGGGGTGCCCTCACTTGACGTTTCGGCTGTTAATGCGGTGAAACGCATTGATTCTTTCGGTCCGCTGCCGCCGGATTATTCGGGCAGCAAAGTCAGCGTGGAATTCTGGTTTGATTACAAACGTTGAGGCATTTCACATCCGGAGGACGCAAAGGACGCAGATGATTAGACGTGCTTCTTTAGCTTTGGTGCCCCACGTTCGACGCGCGTTCTGTGCGCGGCTAACGTGGGATTTCGCGCTCGGTTCGGTAATGGTTCTCTTGCTGTCGGCAAGTCTTTGCGCCCAGAACGACTGGATTCGCACGGGCACCGGATTGGGAGTGGAGAAGGTACGCCTGGCAGATGCCGACTTTAAGCCACTGACCTCTGGAAACACACCGGAGCTGACCAGAGTCTTCAATGAAACGCTCTGGAACGATCTGCAGAATGCCGGCATCTTCGATCTGGTATCGAAGAGTTTCTACCCACTGGCCCAGCTTGGTGTGCCCAACGAATTCAGGGCCAGCGTCTGGGGCAATCCGCCGGTCAACGCAGCCATGCTGGCGTTTGGCAATGCCGGTTCTGACGGGCAGAGCCTGACGGTGCAAGGCTGGCTCTTCGACGTAAAGAACACCGGCTCCCCGCAGGTTCTTGGCAAACAATACAAAGAAGCCGGCAGCGCCGACGGAGCGCGCACCGCCGCGCATAAGTTTGCCGACGAAATCATTTATCGCCTCGGCGGAGGCATTCAGGGTATTGCGGAGAGCAAGATTGCCTTTGTTTCCACCCGCAGCGGGCACAAGGAAATCTGGGAGATGGACTACGATGGCGCTAACCAGCGCCAGCTTACCCACCTCGGAAGTATCGCTCTAAGCCCGCGAATCTCGCCTGACGGGTCTCGCATCGCATTCTCCGCCGCCGGCAAAAGCAGTTGGGATATCATGATC
The DNA here is from genome assembly GCA_049521535.1 of Terriglobales bacterium. Classification (GTDB taxonomy): domain Bacteria; phylum Acidobacteriota; class Terriglobia; order Terriglobales; family Acidobacteriaceae; genus CAZUCM01. The sequence continues at coordinate 7,902 of JBEKOS010000080.1, forward strand.
TACTCAGTTGATCTGAACCGCCTGCTTTCGTTTCCGCACCTCGGCGGCATGAACATTTCTCCGGCCTGGTCCCCGGACGGGGCCAAGATAGCGTTTTCTTCTTCCATGAGCGGCGATCCCGAGATTTATGTCGCTGGCAGCGATGGCTCCAAGCCGCAGCGGGTAACCAGCTATCATGGGCCCGACGTTTCACCTGTGTTCAATCCGAAGACCGGTGCGCAGATTGCCTGGGTCAGCTCACGAAACACGGGGCTGCCGCAAGTGTGGATCATGGATGCGGACGGCACGAATCCGGAACGATTGACCGACCAGGGATACGCGGTGTCGCCGTCATGGTCCCCGAATGGGCAATTTCTGGCGCTGTCCTGGGTGCGCAAGTACGGTCCGGGCGAACCGGGCGCGCGCGACATCTATGTAATGGACCTCGCGACTGACAAGTGGGTGCAATTGACGCATGAGGCCGGCACCAATGACTTTCCATCATGGTCCCCGGATGGGCGGCACATTGTTTTTCAATCAACCCGTGCGGGAGGCGAGCAAATTTGGACGATGCTGGCCGACGGCACACAACAAAAACAACTGACCAGTACCGGAAAAAATTCGCAGCCGAATTGGAGCTTCAAGTAAACAGCCGGCACCTTTTGGGGCATCGACTTCGGCTTTGAATGATAGTGTTTGCGCGCCGTGCCGAACGACCTACTACCAACGACTGCCGACCGACAACGGCTGGTTGATTTACACTTTGTAATTGATATTTCCGGATTGATGCAGTCCAGTTCAAATCTCGATTGATCATTGGATCACGACTCACGATGGTTCTTTCGCCATATGGAGGATGATTGCGGTGAAAAATAGCAAGAAGTTTTTGAAAGGTGCCGCTCTTACACTCGCGCTGGCCGGAATGTTGATTCTGGGCGCATGCAAAAAAAAGACAGCAGCCCCTCCGACGCCCCCGCCCCCGCAACCAACAGCGCAAGCTCCGGCGCTCCCCACGGCATCGCTGACCGCGGACCCGGCAGCGATTCAAAAGGGCCAATCCACCACGTTGACCTGGCAGACCAGCAACGCGACCAGCGTCACGATCGAAGGCCTGGGCCCGGTACCCTCGAGCGGATCCCAAGGGATTACACCTTCCGAGTCGACGACTTATCATCTGATTGCGAAGGGCGCCGCGGGTATGCAGGATGCCACCGCCCGCGTCACCGTAACCCAACCGCCCGCGCCGCCGCCGGTGGTCACCCCGAACGAAGGAGCGGAATTCGAGTCGAATGTGAAAGATGTCTTCTTTGACTACGACAAGTATGACGTCCGGACGAATGAACAAGCGACGCTGCAAGCGGATGCCAAGTGGCTTTCCGCCCACCCCGAGGTCAAATTCACGGTGGAGGGACACTGTGACGAGCGCGGCTCGACGGAGTTCAACCTGGCTCTGGGAGACAACCGGGCCAATGCGGTGAAGCAGGCGCTCGTTCAAGCCGGCATCTCGGCTGACCGCATCAAGACCATCAGCTTCGGCAAAGAGAAGCCGTTCTGTACGGAATCCACCGAGGAATGTTGGCAGCAGAATCGACGCGGCCATTTTGTCTACGGCCAGTAGGCATTTGGACAATCACCGGTCGCCGGTCGGCAGCAGAAAACAGCACCGCGGTCTGCTGGCGACTGGCGACAGACAACTGGAGACAGTTTCATGAAATCACGATGCTTGGTTTGCGCCTCCCTCGTCGCAGCGCTGTTTGCCGCCTCAACGCCGGGGTTTGCGGTAAACAAGGATCTTGTTCAGCTTCAAACACAAGTTCAGCAGCTTCAGGACCAAATGGCTCGCATGCAGCAGTCATTTGACGAGCGCATGGGAATCATGCGCAACCTCACGGAGCAGCAGACGGACACTATCAACAAGGTAAACGCCAACATTCAGGCGCTGGAGCAAGTGCTATCGAAACAGCAGGATGCGCAGACGGCGCGAAACGAACAAGTCTCAGGGCAGATTCAGGCACTCAACGATTCCCTGGATGAAGCTAAGGCCAAGCTGGCTCACATCAGCAAGCAACTGGATCAGATGGGATCGGCTTCGCAAAATATTTCCGCTCCAGCCACCGGCGCCTTGCAGCCACCACCCGGTTTGGCAAGTCAACCATCTCAGCCCTCTGCGCCACAGGCTCCACCGGCGGATATGCTATACAACAATGCCTTGCGAGATTACAACTCCAATAATCTTGACTTGGCGATGCAGGAATTCGGCGACTATTTGAAGTACTACCCGAATACCGAATTGGCTGGAAACGCACAGTTCTATATGGCTGACGTTGAATACCGGCAAGCCAATTATGAGGCCGCGATTAAGGATTACGACAAAGTACTTGAGCAATACCCGAGCGGCAATAAGACTCCTGCGGCACAGCTCAAGAAGGGCATGGCGCTTATCATGCTAGGCAACGACGAGGCAGGAGAAAAGGAACTCAAGAGTTTGATTCAACGCTACCCGCGCTCAATCGAGGCAACGTCAGCGCGTGACCAACTCCGCAAGCTGCACCCCGGTGCCGCGAAGCCCGGTACTACAAAGCACTGATGCGCAGGCGCGAGCGCCGGCAAAATAACCCTCGCGGTTTGGCTAAGTTCCTTCAGGCATCAGTTCAAGGGCGATAGCATTAAGCAGCTCTGGTTATCCGAGAATTCCCAGGGCCTTTCCCACCCGCTGCATTATTTCAAGAGCGCGCCCTAATTCAGCCTGCGTATGTGTCGCAGTCACAATCGTGCGAATGCGGGCCTTGCCTTCCGGTACGGTAGGAAAGGCAAGGCCCGTAGCCATAACACCTTGCTTAAACAGCTCGCGGGAGAATTCCATGGCGAGCCTTCCCTCGCCGACGATGACCGGCGTAATCGGTGTTTCGCTCTTGGGGGAATTGACCCCGCCTATATTAAAGCCCAGATTCCCGAGCTCCTGCTTAAAATAATTCGTATTCTTCCAAAGCTGTTCGATTCGCTCCGGCTCATCCTCGAGGACTTGGAACGCTGCGATGCAGGAAGCGGCTACCGAGGGGGGATGCGAAGTGGAGAACAGGAAAGGCCGACCGCGATGGTATAGAAATTCGATAAGATCGCGGGTGCCGCAAACGTAGCCGCCCAAGGCACCAATGGCCTTGGAAAGTGTGCCTACCTGGATATCCACGCGTCCATGCACGCCGAAGTGGTCAATGGTGCCCCGACCGTTACGACCCAAGACGCCGCTGGCATGGGCGTCATCCACCATCATGACCGCTCCATACCTTTCGGCCAGCTCGCAAAGTTGCGGGACTGCACCGATGTCGCCATCCATGGAAAACACGCCGTCGGTGATCAGCAACTTGTGGCCCGGCAGGTCTTTCACGCTGGCCAGTTGTTCCTCTGCATGCGCCATGTCCTTATGGCGAAAGACCAGGATCTTGGCGCGCGACAACCGGGCGCCGTCAATGATCGAGGCGTGATTCAGCTCATCGCTGATAATGAAGTCTTCCTTACCGAGGATCGCGGACACCGTTCCGGCATTGGCCGTGAAGCCTGACTGGAAGACGACGCACGCTTCCACATTCTTGAAGCGCGCGATTTTCTCCTCCAGCTCCATGTGAATCCTCATGGTGCCGGCAATGGTGCGAACCGCACCGGAGCCTACGCCGTATTGGCGGGTGGCCGCCAGGGCAGCCTCGCGCAGCTTCGGATGAGTGGTAAGACCGAGATAGTTGTTGGAAGCGAGATTTATAACCTTGCGGCCATCAAAGGTGCACACTGGCGCCTGCTCGTCTTCCAGCACGCGCAGTTTGAAATATGTGCCCTTCTGTTTGAGTTCGCTTAGTTGATCGGCGAGAAAGGAAAGTGGATCAGTGCGTGGCATTAAGCCTCCTACGAAAGTACCCGCTGATAAATGCCGAATAAACGTGATCAGGAAAAAACTAAACACCGATGTTCAGAGAAA
>JBEKOS010000081.1:0-11738 GCA_049521535.1 Terriglobales bacterium
ATGATCTGGCTTTGCGCGTTCCGGAATTGCGCAGAAGTGAACTGGTGCTGCTGGCGGAAATTGGCGCCCTAAACCCGGTCGCCAGTCGCCAGTCCTTAGTCATCAGCGAGAAAAGTGCGGACCCAAACTGGCGACTGGCGACTGACGACCGGCGACTGTTCCATCGCCGCGATGCCTTGTGGCAAATCGAGCGGGCGTGCCGCCGGCCGGGACCGCTACTGGAAAACGAAGGCGTCATCGAACAGGATGCGCCTTCACCACTGGCGCAGATGACGGACGAGGAGCGGTTGTCCGCTGATTTTCGCGGTACGGGATTAACCGTTGGACCGCATCCCATGGCTTACCACCGCGAAGAGATGCACCGCCTGGGGGTTTGCCGTGCCGGCGATTTGCCGCGCGTGCCCGATGGAGAACAGGTGCGTGCGGCAGGTTCGGTCATCGTGCGGCAACGTCCCGGCACCGCTCACGGTTTTGTTTTTCTGAGCCTGGAGGATGAGACTGGCATTGCCAACGTCATCGTTACCCCTGATCGGTTTGAACAGCACCGCCTGGCGCTGCTTTCTGGAAAGTTCCTGCTGGTCGATGGGATTTTGCAGAACCAGGACAATGTGGTATCTGTGAAAGCCGACCGCATTGTGCCATTGCAACTCGCGTCGGCAACCGCCGAGTCCCACGATTTTCATTAAGCGTGTTTATATCGAATAGGATACGCAATCCGATGGTCATTTGCGTATGCCAAAGTCGCCTTCATCGAGCTCTGCGAATCCTCAACTCAGATATCTGGGTACAACTTAGATGTCACGAGTCTGCATCAGGGCTATTCAGCAGCGGCGCCGAACAGAGTGCTGGCAAGATCCAACCCAACAAGAGGCCGCCCCAGCATATCAAGAAAAGGACATCCCTAAGTGGGAAAGGCGCGACGTCAAGAACATGAGCAACAAGGCCAAGCAGTGACCGTCGCATTATCATGTTTCCCGAAATAATAAACACGGCGATACCGAACCAAAGTCCACCGGCGACAGCCAACGCATATCCCTTTGTCCGCGTTCGAGACATACATCTATTACACGTCAAATCGGCAACCACCGAATAGCCACATTTCATTTCCCGATCCAATCCAGTTCCAGAAATTTGACCGAGCGGAATTCTGGATCGCCGGTTACCAGCGGGCAATTCCACTTTTGTGCAAGCGCGGCCGCAAAGGCATCCGCATACGCAATTGGATATCTGCTCTTAAGAATCGCGGCGTTCCAGATATCCTCAGCCGATGGCACTTCAACGGTCATCGGGAGGGATTGCGAAGATTGACGCCAGGATTCCGAAAGAGATTCGCTATGTTCTTTCCGGAGAAAATAAAATACCTCGCCGACATTTATGGCACTCATGAACAATGTTGCCAGACCGCTCTCCCGTCCAGTAAGAGCTTTTGGACGAAGCCGCCAGCAGGTTGCCTTCCCCTGATCCACTCCAGGATCGACCACGAGTCAAAAACGCGAGTTTTCATGCTCGCGCTCTCGCTTTCTGAATTTCGCAAAATCGCTCATCGAAAAATGGCTTCTGCCGGCGCCATAGAGCTTTTTCCATGCCGGTCCTTTGGATAGAACCAACTCTTGTCCTCGAATTTCGAGTTCAAGCTTGGTGCCTTCCTGCAAATTCAGCATTTGCCGAATGGCCTTTGGGATCGCGATCTGGCCCTTTGAAGAAACGGTAATGATCTCCATTCTCTTATCTTACCATAAGTAAGATAAGCCGGTCTGGCAGTTGCGATGGTCTTCCAAATCGTGGGCAGCAGCTTAATGGCTACGGCACGATCAGCCGCGACGGAGAAGCATCTGGACCCACGATCTGCGACTTCTCTTCCGGGAATTCCGCGGCGAGGAAATCCAAGAAACCGCGGGAGAGCGGCCGGCCGCTCGTGTGCGCCAGCGCCAGACGCAGGACCAGGATGACAATCGGAAACACATCGGAATCGCGAACCGCGGAATACCCAGTCCGCTTCTGCTGGTGCTGTTCATAGTCGCGGATTACCTTCTGTAGCTCGCCTGATATGCGCTGCTGCACCGGGTTGGCTGTCGGCGGCTCATACAGCAGTCCGGACTTCATCCGTACCTCATATCCCTGCGCCAGAGCCGAGAGCCCGGCGATCATGTCGCGATCATGGAGCGAACGGTCATGACGGAAAGCAAGCGTCAAAGCACCGATCAGGTTCAGAAATAGATCCTCATGACGAAGCATCATTTCCTGAGAGATATCCATATCCCGGACCGCGGCCGGCTCAATGTCTTCAGGAAATTCCCGGGGAGGCTCGTTGCGGCGCGCCTGCAAAAGATAGATGCAGTCGCTGGGACAGTCCAGGCTCAGCTCGCGCTCGGTACCGCAGCAGGTGGGGCAAATGCGTCCGTGGACGGCCGGGCAGAAGCGCTTTTCTTTACGGGTTTCACAAATCGCACAAGCCAAAATATCTCCTCGTCAAGTAGCAGCGGGCGCCTTTGATCACCGAACTCGCAGAAAACACGAAAAAATGAAATCCGGACGAATCTTGAATCTTCGCCATGATGAAGCCACGTACTTTGCGGTTGAAGTATTTCTGCAACTCTTCCCTCTTCCTGTATCTTCCGCGGTCAAGAACCTCCGGCCGACGCTATTTGATTATGCCACGACGCAAAATGCACTCCGCCACGTGCAATTTTCCGGCTTTCGTCCGGAAAAACAGGGGGTACCCAGAAAAAAACCGCTAAAAATGCGGGTTTGCCATTGTATTTATACGCCCTGCGCATATAGAATCCGGTTGCAACTGAGATGTAATTCGGTTCCAATTTCAAAGGAGGAGAAAGAATGGCATCAGGCATGACTAAAACCCAGTTGGTTCGCCTTGTCGCAGAAAAGGTCGGCACCAACAACAAGACAGCTTCAGCTTTTCTGGAAACACTCGCTGAGGTGGCGGTGAAAGAAACCAAGAAGACCGGTATCTTTGTTCTACCCGGGCTGGGCCGCTTAAAGAAGTCGCAACGCAAAGCCCGCATCGGCCGCAACCCGCAAACCGGCGAGCCGATCAAGATCCCGGCCAAGACGGTGGCGAAGTTCTATCTCGCGAAAGCGGTGAAGGACTCCATCGCCCCCAAGAAATAGCTCATTCCTCAATCATTCAACCGGGGCCGGCAGCAATGCCGGCCTTTGCTGATCCCGCAAAATCCGGATTCCCGCCGGCATTCAATTCAGAAAACTCCTGCGTCGCAAATACCCACGAAGTGTGGCATGTTTGCCACATTAACAATCTGCAACAATAGTTGTAATCTACACATCAGGAACCACATAGCAAACGGCAAAGCGAAAGATTAGAGCACAAATACTCGTGCCAGGCAATCCCTGGAACCGGCGAGCAAGAGTCAGCAATTGACAATTTACGAGCACACGATCGGCTCAGCAGTTGAGTGCAGCGGAGTTGGGCTGCACTCGGGAGCGGCGGTAAGCATGCGCATCCTGCCCGCACCAGCAGGAGCCGGCATTGTCTTCCGCCGGACCGATCTGGATGGATTCTGCGTTGAGGCAGTGAGCCGAAACGTCGCCAAGGTAAGTTATGCCACCAGCCTGATGAAGCAGGGCGTGCTGATTTCGACCACCGAGCATCTGCTTTCGGCCTTCATAGGCGCGGGCCTGGACAATGCGATCGTCGAATTGGACAACCTTGAAGTTCCTCTGCTCGATGGCAGCGCGCGGCCGTTTATTCAAATGGTGCGGGAGGCTGGGCTAAAGCCTCAGCGGCGCAAGCGCGTTTACCTGCGCATTTTGCGTCCGCTCGAAGTTCACGACGGGGAGAAGTTCATCGGCGTTTACCCGGGGGATGGATACTCCGTGAGTTATCGCATCGAGTTCCCCAAACCCATCGGCCGCTCAAGTTTCGAGGTCGAGTTATCCGGCGAGGACTATCTCACCGAGATTGCTCCTGCGCGAACTTTTGGATTTCTTGCCGATGAACCCATGCTCAGAAACATGGGCTTGATACGGGGCGCCTCGCACTCAAACTGCGTGGTACTCGGCAAGGAGGGCGTAGTCAATCCGCCGCTGCGCTATCCGGACGAGTTTGTGCGGCACAAGGTTCTTGACCTGATCGGCGACCTTGCTCTGCTGGGAAGCCGCATCATCGGCCGCGTCGTAGCCGATAAAGCCGGTCACGCGATGCATACGGCGCTGGTATCCAGAATCCTGAAGAATGCAGCCTACTGGGAGGAAACGACGCTTCCCGGAAAGGCCCAAACCGAGATCGAAGCTGCACTCGCCGTCAACTTTTAGTCGCCCGGTTCGTTTTGCAACAGCTCAAGGACTTCGCGCAGCCTCGCCAGCAGTTGATCCGGAGCGACGGCAACCAGATTAAATTTCAGCAGACCCGACGGAGAGAACTGCGATCCCTTGTGGGCGCCCACGAAGTCCGCGAGTCTGTGCGGCTCGATGGATGCGCCCGCGGTGAACTTGACACTGATCTCATCGCGTTTACGCTCGATGGCGGCAATTCCCAGCCGACGGGCCAGCAAGCGCAGGGACGCGTAGTCGGCAAGATTGCGCACCGCCGGCGGAGGCGGCCCGTAGCGGTCTTCGAGTTCACCCTGCACATCAGCCAACTGTTTCTCGTCGGCAACGCCGGCGATGCGCTTGTACATGCGCAGACGCTGGTTCTCCTCGCGGATGTATTCCGCGGGAATGCGAATATCGATCCCGAGATTCAGTTGAGTTTCGATCTCTTCCGGCTCTTCTTCTCCACGCATTTCCTGGATGGTCCGCTCCAGCATCGAGGTGTACATCTCAAAACCGACAGCGTCGATGTGGCCGCTCTGTTCACCGCCCAAAAGATTACCGGCGCCGCGCAGTTCCAGGTCGAGCGCGGCAATCTTGAAGCCTGCGCCCAGGTCGCTGAACTCCTTGAGCGCAGCCAGCCGGCGTCGCGCCAGCGGAGTCAGTTCAGTATCGGCAGGAATCAGCAGGTAGGCATAGGCGCGGCGGTTGGAACGCCCCACGCGCCCGCGCAACTGGTACAACTCGCTAAGTCCGTGGCGGTCGGCACGGTTGATGATGATCGTGTTGCAGAGCGGGATGTCGAGGCCGTTTTCGATGATAGTGGTGGCCACCAGCACGTCGGCTTCGTGGCGAATGAACTTGAGCATCACCTTCTCCAGTTCGCTTTCCGCCATCTGGCCGTGTCCCACCAGGATACGAGCCTTCGGCGCCAGTTCCTGCAATTTGCTGGCGATCTCATAGATCGAGTCCACCCGGTTATGGACGAAATAGATCTGACCGCCGCGTTCGAGTTCGTGCTCGAGGGCGGCCGTGATCAGGTCCGGATCCCAAACCGCCACCATGGTTTGTATCGCCATCCGGTCCTTGGGCGGGGTCTCAATCACGCTCATGTCGCGCAGACCCACCATCGACATGTGCAACGTGCGCGGGATGGGCGTCGCCGACATGGTGAGCACGTCCACCTCTTTCTTGAGTTGCTTCAGCCTCTCTTTGTGGCGGACGCCAAAGCGCTGCTCCTCATCCACGACCACCAGACCGAGTTCGTGAAACTTCAGATCGCGTGAGAGCAGGCGGTGCGTCCCGATGAGTATGTCAATCTGGCCCGCTTCCAGCTTCTCTATGATTTGCTTTTGCTGCTTCGCATTGCGGAACCGCGAGATCATTTCCACCTGAATGGGAAAGGCCGCGAAGCGTCGTTTGAACGTTTCGAAATGCTGGAAAGCCAGCACCGTGGTCGGCGCGAGGACCGCTACCTGCTTGTTGTCGCCTACGGCCTTGAAGGCGGCGCGCATGGCCACCTCGGTTTTGCCATAGCCGACATCGCCGCAGAGCAGGCGATCCATCGGCGTGGCGGCCCGCATGTCTGCCTTCACATCCGCGATGGCTTGCTCCTGGTCGGTAGTCTCTTGAAACTCAAAGGCATCTTCAAACTCAAGCTGCCACTCGGTGTCGGCGGGAAAGGCGTGTCCGACAGCGGTCTTGCGCCCCGCGTAGAGCTTCAACAATTCATCGGCCATTTCCTTCATGGCCCGCTTGACCCGCGCTTTGGTCTTTGCCCATTGCTGCGTACCCAGGTGTGACAGCGCCGGCCGGCCGCCTTCGGCGGCGCGATATTTCTGTACCAGGTCGAGGCGGGTCAGGGGCACATAGAGCCGGGCGCCTTCGGCGTATTCCAGGACCATGAACTCGGAAGTGCTGCCATCGCCTTGTGCGATCTCCCTCAATCCCTGGTACTGGCCCACGCCATGCTCGATGTGAACAACATAGTCGCCGATGGCAAGATCGCGGAAGTCCGAAAGAAACGCGGAAGTCTTTGATTTTCGCGCCTCTGGCCTCTGGCCGCCCGGTTCGGCGTCATCGAAAAGATCGCGCGCACCGAATATGACCAGCCTGGCGTCGGGCAGGATCATACCGTCCGGCAAATATGCCTTCACGATTGTTGTGGCCGAGACGTCGCCCGAATAGTAGGAGGCTTCGTCCAGGTAGGTTTCAGCGGCGCCGGGCCGCAGCGTGCGGCTGCCGAGGTGAAAACTTACTCCATATTCCGTGAAGATGGTGGCGAGACGTTCGACTTCACCGGTGTTGGCAGCGGCAAAGATGACCCTATTACGCTCGGAATTAAGTTTGCGTACCTCTTCGACCATGGCAGTGACGGAACCATGAAAACGCGGGGTGGACTGAACATTGAATTCGACGGAGCCATGCGAAGGCCGCAAGTCGCCAACCGCCAATTCGGGCGGCAGGCCAGTCACACTCGGCAGCCTGACATTAAGGAGTTCCAAATCCGCGCCGGCTGAAGCGGAGATACGCTGCTGCAACTCAACAGGTGACAGAAACAAGTCCTCCGGACGCGCCAGATTCCCAACGCCGCTGCGCTCGTGGATCTGTTCGATTCGTTCCCAAAACTGGTCGTACTCGGCCCTGACGTCGTCGGGCTCATCCACCAGGACGGATGCGTCCGGCGCCAATTCCAGGAGTGTACCGCCGGCACCTGCCAGTGCGGCATAGAATTCCCAGCCGGGAAACACGTTCAAGCCGCCGGCACGGGCCGCTTCCTCAACGACATCGGCGGCGCCGGTAATCCGCTTTCCGCTCAGGCGGGCGTGAATGGACGCCAGCGTTTCCTCCGTCACCGGACTGTCGGTAAACGGCAACAATAGCGCATCCTCCACGGAGGCCTGTGAGCGCTGGCTGGCAGGATCGATATTGCGTATCGACTCCGCCTCGTCCCCAAAAAACTCGATGCGGACGGGGTGGTCTGATTCCGCCGAGTAGACGTCCAGGATGCCTCCCCGTAACGCGTAATCGCCGGGCATCTCAACCACGTCGGTCGCGATGTAGCCAACGCTGTTCAGATGACGGACCAGATCTTCAACATCGACTGGCTCCCCGCGACGGACCAGACGCGCCTGGCTGGCGTAATATTCGGCCGTTCGCAGGTGCATCGCAACGGACGCTATCGGAGTAATTACGACCTGGGCCATGCCGGTGGCGATTTTCCACAGTGCCACGGCCCGCGCTTCCTGAATCTCAGGGTGCGGTGAAAGGTTTTGAAATGGCAGCACATCCCGAACCGGCAGGGTGATCACTGCTTCCGCTGGCGCGCCGCCCGTCAACTGACAGAATGCCTGCACCACCGGCAGCAACTCTTCGGCAGCGCGGTTATTGCGCGTGATAGCCACCAGTGGCCGTCCAGCGGCACGCTGCAACATAGCAATCAAGAGAGCCTTTGCCGAAGGGTTGAGGCCAGAGACACTTATTCGCCCCGCGCCGGGCCTGAGGTGGGGGACCGCACGTGTAAATTCAGGAAGTTTTTCCAAGTCCGCAAACAATTCACGGACGAAGGGTAAAAGCATTAGTCTTTTATTCTAAATCGTAGATGGTACTGCGCTTGTCGATTCGCGACAGAATGCGCTTCACCGCCAACGTGAAATTCGGGAACGGGAATCGCACTCTTCGGGATGCATTCGTGGAGGGTGTCCAGAACACTGGCGCTGGCCCTCGCTGCCGGGTCTTTCGGATGCATCGCCCTGATGATAGAGCGATGGGCAAAATATTTTGCAGGCTGGATTGGATACGGAGTGTTCAACGGGTTGGCCATGGTGGCCAGCGGTCATTTGGTGAACTATCCCACAATTCCTGTGAGTCGATCGTTGGCGCTAGCGATGACTGGTCTGACGCTCGTAAGTGCGCTTGAGTGCCTCCGTTTAACGAGGACCTACCGACTGAATTGGGTTGATAGAGTTGCCCTTTTGACTTGGGTGATGGCGTTAGCGGTGGCAGCGAACAGTGAGAGATTCGGACTTGTTGCATTCACTACTAGTTGCGTGGGCCTCGCCATAGCATGGCTCTATAGCCGCAGGGTGCGCCATCCGAACGTCGTGACTCCTCGGGGAGCTAATGCAACGTCAGCATAATGAACCTCCAATGAACACGCCCGCACCCAAACTATCACCGCTGGCCGCTATTTCGGCACAAACGCGCCAAGATCCTACGTCCCTAAGCATGCCTGAGATTTTTCACGGTTTGCTGATTTCAAGCCACTGGCTAGCTCAAAATTACCTTCCGCGCCGCCCTTTACTACCCTATCGCATGTCGAGGCCTCCTACCCCACCATTATTAATCAATAACTTACAGCAATTTTCGAGGACCGAAGTTTGGCACTTGATGTGATGTAGCCATACTGTTGGTTTTCTTTTTCCCGGCCCTCGCGTGCCCGCCGGGCATGAGCCGGGACAAGCTGATCTACGGAGGAATTGGTGATGCACAGAATATTGGTAGCAACGGCACTGGCTGTAGCTTTCATAGCTCCGGCGACCGCACAACAGGACAGCAGCAGCGGCGGCCAAAGCGCGTCTTCAACTCAAAATTCAGCAGCTCAAAACCCAGCAACTCAGAGCTCGACCGATCAGACGCTGGCGCCGCTTTCCGCCGACCGGCACGAGGGCTTCTGGGGCAAAATCAATCCGATGGCGCGCAAGAAATACGTGCAGCGCCAGTTGGAGCCAATCCGCAACCGGACCAACGAACTCGATGAACTGACGGCCGCCAACAGCAAGGCCATAAAAGACGTAGACGCCCGCTCGCAGGAAGGCATCCGCCTGGCTTCCGCCAGGGCTGATCAGGCCGACATGCACGCCGTGGACGCCGGCAACCGCGCCCAGGCGGCGAACCAGACGGCGGACCAGGCCAATTCCCGCCTGCAGACCGTATCGCAAGTGGTCACTAACATCGACCAGTACCAGCAGGTCTCGGACACGGAGATCCGCCTTCGTCCCGGACAGGTCACGCTAAGCAAGAAGGCCACGGACGCCATTGACCAGATGGCGGACGGCGTAAAAGGGCAGAATGCCTATTTGTTCGAGGTGCATGGCTTTGCCGGCGGAAGCGGTGCTGCGGCCATGGAAAACTCGCAACGCATGGCTGAGTCGGTAGTGCGTTATCTGGTGATCAAGCACGAAATCCCGGTCTACCGGATCTACTCTCTTGGCATGGGCAATGCGCCGGTTCCCTCTTCGGCGGACGGCGGCAAGCCCAGCCATACCCGCGGCGGAACCGTAGAGATTGCCCTGTTGAAGAATCCGAACCTGGAGCAATTGAGCGCCCCAGGCGCGGCTTCAACGTCCGGTGGCGCTCCCGTAACGAGCATGCCTTCTTCCTCGCAAGGCGGTGCGAGTGGCGCCGCGGCGCCATCCTCTTCACAGGCAGTCGCCACCAGCACCTCTAATTCACCGGAGCCGGCTTCGAGCACTAGTACGCCGGCGTCATCGCCAGAACCGGCGACTCCCCCGCCGTCGCAACCGTAAGCTACGTTTCTTCGGCTGAAAAGCCCTCCCGCGGCCCCGCTTTCGAGCGGGGCTTTTTTGTGCGGCATTACCTTTGGTTCTTGCGCCATCTTCGCCCGCCATGCTGTAATTCATTCCGAGTAAACATGCTTCCCTAGAGTGTCCGGCGATGGAATCGCGAATTCCCGAATCCAATTTCCGCAATCTGCACAGCCGGATCGAGGCGCTGTCCAAACGCGATCTCCAGCTTTGGTCGCTGAGCGCGCTGGTCGCAGTAGTGCTCGCGGGCGGCATCTTCGCCGTATTCATGCCGAAATTCTGGGATTCATGGACGCGGGAGCATGCCGGGCATTATTTCGCTCCTTTGTTTCTGGGCCTGGTGGTGCTGGTGGTGCTGTTCAATATTTATATGGTCCAGCAGCGGCGCGAGGTGGAGACCATGCGGCAACAGCTCATTGCCGAGTTGACGTATAGCCAGCGCATGCAGAACCTCACCATGGTGGACCCGCTTACGCAGGTCTTCAATCGCCGCTATCTCGACCACATCCTGCCCAGAGAAGTAAACCGCTCGAGCCGGCATCGCACTCCGCTCGGTTTGCTGCTGGTCGATATCGAAGGATTCCACAACCTGAACGCGCGCTTCGGGCACCTGGAGGGCGATCACGCGCTGGTGGAAACGGCGAAGCTGCTGCAGCAGGTCTTTTCCTCGCATGAGACCGTGTTGCGCTACAGCGGCGGGCAGTTTCTGGTGATCCTGCCGGATCGCACCGAGCAGGACGCGGAAGACTTCATGTCGCAGGTGAAAGACAAACTCAAAATCTGGAATGACAGCGGCAGTTCAAGCTATTCGCTGCAGTTCAGCTACGGCATTTCCGCGTACGTCTTTGACGCCGATATCAAGGATGCTCTGCATGCCGCCGAGGAAAATTTATATCAGCAGAAAAAGGACCTGAGCGACGGCCTGGCCTACGGCCGCAGCCTGAAACTGGATTGCCTGCTGGTGACCCGCGATGAGAGCCTGATCAAGGTCATGCGGCCAATCCTGGAGTCCATGGGCGTGAATGTGGAAATCCGGGATGACGGCAGCGCCGTTCTCGAAAGCGCGGCCCGCCGCCGCGTGGATGCCATGGTGATCGACTGCGACCTGGACGACGGCCCGGACGTTTTTGAAGTGCTGCGCGAAAGCCCGCTGGGACGCAGCGCCACATTCATTGGCGTCCATAGCCGGGGACAGCGGCCGCTGGAAGGGACAAAATTTACGCTGGAAAAGCCGGTCTATCGCGCCATGTGCGCCCGGACCATGCGGGTGGCGCGCGCGCTGATGCTGGCCAACAAGCAGCGGTACTACCGCCACCCCATCGAAGCCGTGGTCGCCCTCAGCACCAACGGCGACCTGCACGAACGTTGCGCCGCCACCGACCTCAGCGAAGGCGGCATCGCCATCCGCTGGACGCAACCGCTGCCGGTCGGCTCTGGATGCATTGCGCGCTTCGTGCTGCCGGAGGGCGAAGACGAAATCACCGCCCGCGGAGAAGTTGCCTGGAGTGATAATGCCGGCCGTGCCGGCATCCGCTTTCTGGACCTGCCGCAGAAATCACGCGCCGAACTGGACAAGTGGCTGGCCGCAAATTTGTCAAAGCTGGAAAGCTGCTAAACACGGCTTTCCTGCGCCACGCTTTTGATTGGTCCCTTGTGCCGCATCACCGATAGACGCTCCGAACCTCCCGACCCTCTTGCTCGGTAATTATGGTCAAATCTCGAAGGCGATCACCGGGTTGGAAGATGATCATCGAAGATGATCAATTTCCTTTGAAGGCAATCTTCAGCCTGCAGCCGTAAGTGCAATGCAATCTTAAAGGCTATGAAGGCTATCAAGATGATCATTCCAATTTCATGTTTCTCGGGACTCTCGATCCAGTCCCATCCGCCCGCCCTTAGAATCGC
>JBEKOS010000082.1:0-11706 GCA_049521535.1 Terriglobales bacterium
GCCGTCCCGCACCGCTTGGAACCTCTGTGTTCAAAGGTTGCCATGAAAACTATCCTCGATTTCTTGGCCAAGTAATCGCAGCAAGGTTTCTCCTAATCTCATTTCGTCCCTGACCTAGCCAAGATCGAGGTCAGCCACCAGACCCCTAAGCAGCAAGGTGGTAAATCCCAATCTCTGAGGGTGTAAGCGAATGGCAAAAACAATCGCAACAAGGAAGGAAATGAATGACCGAATTCGCGAGCTCGAAGAAGAAAACGAATCCCTTCAAGACCAACTCGACCAAATAACCGACAGGGCCAAGCTGTACCGCGCGAACGCGCCAGAGTGCCCCCCGCCCTTGCCCCGCGAGTGTGCCCTTTGCGGTTCACGGCGCTTCGTCATTGTCGATTACATCGATGGTGACGAATCAAATACCGCGCCCCGGAATCTCCGCTGGGCCTGTAAATCATGCATTACGAGACTGGGGCTCGCCCATCCGCGGGCCGGAAAAGGAGAGCGAACACCTCAGTACAACCCCATGCGAGCGTTGCCACAGCCATAAGCTGGCGGAATTCGAGCAGGGAATCATCAGGAGGGATGAACCGCAGCCTTGGCCCGGATGGCAGCAACCAGTTCAATGGTGGTCGGGACATTGATGCCGAAACGTTCCCCGCCCCTCACGATGGGGCCGGCGATGGCATCCAATTCCAGTTGGCGCCCGGCGGCAAGGTCTTTCTGCATGGAACTGCGAATTCCGGGTGGCAGGGTGGGGAAGACGGCCAGGAGCTTGGGCATGTCAACCGTTGCGCCGCTTGCTCCCGCGACCGTGCAGGCCTCGGCAACGGCAGAATCCAGTTGGCATTTCCAAGAGGCGTCCGCGAGAATTTCTCCGTTGTTCAGGCCCGACGCCGATGTCACCAGCGCGATGGGCGCCAGAAAGCAGAGCTTATTCCATAACAACGTTTGCTCGTTCTGCACGAACCCGCAGGTGAAGCCGAGATCAGCCAGTCGCCCTGCGATTCCTCCCAAAAGCGGCTCTGCTGCGGTTGCCAGGTTAAGCCGCACGAACGGGGAACGCTGGACAAACCGTCCGGGAGCGATTTTCTCTGCTTCAACCGCGATCGTCGCCGGCGCCACGCCATCGCGGCCAAAACGCGCTCGAAGAGTCTTGATGTGGTCTATTCCGTTGAGCAGCGGAACCACGCAGGCTGGCGCCGACCGGACGGCCTCCAGAGCGGTCTGTAGTTGATAGGTTTTGGTCGAGATCCACAGCACCTCAACCGGTTCCGTCAGGATGGATACGGCCTTCGCCGGCGCAGTGATCGAGCCCTGCGGGCGTTCCAGCGTCAGGGCCTTGGGATAGCCGGCCAGGTTCGCCGGCCGGACCACCACTGTAATGTCCTCGCCAAGCGATGCCAATGCCGTGCCGACCAGGCCTCCGATTGCACCGGCTCCCAAAATCGCATGTTTCATATGCTGACTGCAAAAGCCTCCGCCGAAACGGTACCGCGCGGATATCATCTATATTACTGCGGTCTTCTCTGTGGTGAGGGTTCGTGCCGAGGCGAGCGGTACCGCAATCTTGGTTACAAAACACTCTGAGGTGAAACCATGAAAGCCACGCAATTGCTCCATAACCTGGGCCAGAGCATTTGGCTCGACAACATCACCCGTGACCTGCTCAACACCGGCAAGCTGCAGAATTATATCGACGACGATTCGGTCACGGGCCTCACCTCCAATCCCACGATTTTCGATCACGCCATCAAAAACAGTGCCAGTTACGATCCCGCAATCCGGCAGGAGCTCGCGCAAGGCAAATCCGGGGAGGCCCTTTTCTTTGACCTGGCCATGGACGATCTGGGCCGGGCGGCCGACCTTTTCCGTCCCATCTATGATCGTTCGAACGGCGTGGATGGCTGGGTTTCCCTGGAGGTGTCTCCATTGCTTGCATACGACACCGCGACCACCCTGGCGGCCGCCAGGGAACTGTTCGCTCGAGCGGCCCGTCCCAATTTGTTTATCAAGATTCCAGGCACGAAAGAAGGCCTGCCGGCGATTGAAGAAGCAATCTTCTCCGGAGTCCCCGTGAACGTCACGCTGCTGTTCAATCGCGAGCAGTACCTGGCCGCGGCGGAAGCGTTTCTGCGTGGCATTGAGCGGCGAATCGACGCCGGCCTGAACCCGAATGTCGGCTCGGTGGCTTCCGTCTTCGTCAGCCGCTGGGACGTGGCCGTAGCGGGCAAAGTCCCGGGCGAGCTGACCAACACCCTCGGCATCGCGATCGGTGGCCGCATCTACAAAGCCGCTCGAACGCTGCTTAGCTCTCCGCGTTGGCAGCGCATCTACAACGCCGGCGCCCGGCCACAACGATTGCTCTGGGCCAGCACCGGCACCAAAGATCCGAAAGCCTCGGACGTCCTTTATGTCAAAGCCCTGGCGGCACCGTTCACGGTCAACACCATGCCCGAAGCCACATTGAACGCTCTTGCTACGCACACCGAACTCGGATCCATCATGCCGGCCGACGGCGGAGACTGCGAAGAAGTGCTGCTGCAATTTGCAAAAGCCGGCATTGACATTGACGCCCTGGCCGCACAGCTTCAAGACGAAGGCGCCAAGTCCTTTGTGAAATCGTGGAATGATTTGATGGGGGTGATCCAGTCGAAATCGGCAGTCCTCAAGCAGGCCGCCGGATAAAGGCCACTCCCCCGCAAGTCTCACGAAAAGGAATCGAGCGAATGAAAGTTCTTGTGATTGATGTAGTTGCCTCCTGGTTGTCGCATGGGAGATAACGCGAACGCGTTTACCGGCGGATTCCGCATGTGGGCTGGAGACGGCTTGACGAAAGTCAAAGGAAAACCCAAATAAGACACTTCTCGAATGTCTTGAGGCGAAGGAGCACGAAAAATGGCAGCACCTGCGGCACGAGTTACCGAAGCGAAGGCGATCCCGCCATTGACCAGGCGCAAGGCGTGGATTGCTCTCAAAGAACATCACAAGCAGGTTCAGTCCCTGCACCTGCGCGAGCTGTTCAGAGACGACCCGAAACGCGGCGAGACGTATGCGTTGGAAGACGTGGGCATCTACCTGGATTACTCCAAGAACCGCATTACCGACAGGACTCTGAAGCTGTTGGTTGAGCTTGCGGTGGAGTCCGGGCTCCAGGCACGGATCGAAGCGATGTTCCGCGGCGACAAAATCAATATCACCGAGAACCGTGCGGTACTGCACGTGGCTCTTCGCGCCCCGAAGGATGAAGAGATTCTGGTGGACGGCAGGAATGTCGTGCCGGATGTGCACGCCGTGCTCGATCAGATGTCGGTGTTCTGCGATCGCGTCCGCAGCGGTGACTGGAAGGGGTACACCGGCAAACGCATTCGCAATGTGATTAACATCGGCATCGGCGGTTCCGACCTTGGCCCGGTCATGGCGTATGAGGCGCTGAAGTACTACAGCGACCGCAACATGACCTTCCGTTTTGTTTCCAATGTGGACAGCACGGATTTTGCGGAAGCGGTGGTTGACCTGGACCCTGCCGAAACGCTCTTCATCGTTTCCTCGAAGACATTCACTACCCTGGAGACCATGACGAACGCGCATACGGCCCGCGACTGGTTCCTCCGGGCAGGCGGAGCCGATGAGAAAGCGATTGCAGCTCATTTCGTTGCCGTCAGCACCAACGCCGGGGAGGTCTCGAAGTTTGGCATTGATTCCGCGAACATGTTTGAATTTTGGGATTGGGTCGGAGGCCGCTACTCGATGGATTCGGCGATCGGTCTTTCCACCATGCTCGCCGTTGGCCCGGAGAATTTCCGTGCCATGCTGAGTGGCTTCCACCAGATGGACGAGCACTTCCGCTCGGCGCCTTTCGAACGCAACCTGCCGGTTCTGCTGGGCCTGCTCTCCGTCTGGTACAACGACTTTTTTGGCGCCCAGACCGTCGCGGTTCTTCCTTACGAGCAGTATCTCAAGCGCTTTCCTGCCTATTTGCAGCAGCTCACCATGGAAAGTAATGGGAAGCACGTCACGCTCCGGGGGAAACCGGTTCGTTACGAGACCGGGCCTGTCTACTGGGGTGAACCCGGCACGAATGGCCAGCATTCTTTCTACCAACTGATCCACCAGGGAACCCGGCTCATTCCCTGTGACTTTATTGCCTTCGGCAAAGCTCTGAATCCGCTGGGTCGCCATCACGACATCCTCCTGGCAAACGTGTGCGCCCAAACCGAGGCACTCGCATTCGGCAAAACCGCTGAACAGGTCAAGGCGGAAGGTACGCCCGACGCGTTGGTCCCGCATCGCGTGTTCGAAGGGAACCGTCCTTCGAACACGATTCTGTTGGAACGCCTGACCCCCGAAGCCCTCGGGAAACTCGTGGCCCTCTACGAGCATTCCGTTTTCACGCAAGGTGCGATATGGGACATCGATTCCTTCGATCAATGGGGGGTTGAGTTGGGGAAAGCGCTTGCCCAACGCATCATCCCGGAAATCGAAAGCGCCTCAGAACCGGAACTGGCGCACGACAGCTCAACGAATGCGCTAATCCGGCGGTGTCGCGCATATCGGGCTTCTTGAGTTTTCGCCGGGGTGTAACAGGAATTTCTTAATTATCGCAAGCTGAAAAAGGAGATTCGCCATGCAACTGGGAATGATCGGGTTAGGCAGGATGGGGGCAAATATGGTTCGCCGGCTCATCAAGGGCGGCCACGATTGCGTCGTTTTCGACAGGTCGCCGGAAGCCGTGGAAAGCCTCGTCAAAGAGAAGGCGGTCGGCGCCTCGTCCCTGAAGGAATTTGCCCAGAAACTCGCGAAGCCTCGCGCGATCTGGCTGATGGTCCCCGCGGCGGTTACCGGCCAGAGCATCTCCGACCTTCTGCCGCATCTCGAAGCGGGAGACATCCTGATCGACGGTGGCAATTCCTGCTACATCGACGATATTCGCCGCGCCAGGGAACTCTCGGCCAGCAAGATTCATTACGTCGATGTCGGCACCAGCGGCGGTGTGTGGGGCCTTGAGCGCGGCTATTGCATGATGATCGGCGGGGAAAACGATGTGGTGAAGCACCTCGATCCCATCTTTGCCTGCCTCGCCCCCGGCATCGGCGATATACCCCGCACCCCCGGGCGTGAAAAAGCGGAGGGCACTTCGGAGCAGGGTTACCTGCACTGCGGCTCCAACGGCGGCGGCCATTTCGTAAAAATGGTCCATAACGGCATTGAATACGGCATCATGGCCGCGTATGCCGAAGGTCTGGGGGTTCTAAAAGCGGCGAATGTTGGCAAGCAAACCAACGCGGCCGACGCCGAAACCACGCCGCTTCGTGACCCTGAGCACTATCAATACGACTTCGATCTGAAGGACGTCGCTGAAGTATGGCGCCGCGGCAGCGTCATTGCCTCCTGGCTGCTCGATCTCACTGCGATTTCCCTCCTGGACGACCCGGAGCTTTCGAAATTTGCCGGCCGCGTTTCTGATTCGGGTGAGGGACGCTGGACGATCAAAGCGGCCATCGATGAAGGGGTTCCGGCAAACGTACTTACCGCCGCCCTGTATGAACGGTTCAGTTCGCGCGGGGAAGCTGAGTTCGCCGACAAACTCCTTTCGGCGATGCGCTATCAATTCGGCGGGCACCTCGAGAAAAACAATGGGACAAAGTAATTCCGCGAGATAAGGAAATGCTGTCGCGGCTGATTCTTATGTGGGCGGTGATTATTCGCATGCCGGGACATTTCACCAGCTCCGCATAGCTCTCGGCAATTCCTAACTGGTATTCCGCTGAACGCGAACAGCAGTCGTAGCGAAGCGACACTGACTTGGTTGTTGTGGAGTAAGTGTTCGGAATCGTCAAGTGAATGAGTCCGGAAAAAGTTCGGAGCGAAGCGGAGGCAGGTTCGGCGGGGATTGGGGTGCAGGGCGAAAGGGGCGGCAACTCCTTTGCCCTGCATCCTCTGTGTAGAAGAAGGGTCTCAGGGGAGACGCCCCCAACATAAGCGCGACCTTAAGCTGTTTGAGTTTGCAGCGGCATGTCAACTTCCTCGAAGCCGTGTTGCGGAAAACTCGCCCCCAACTTCTGGTTAGCCGACACCCGTCAAGTGAACGTAGATTCGTACTTCCTGCGTTGCAGAGGAGGCTATCCGCGCATGTGAAGCTGTCCTGATGCCTGCTTCCAACCTTTACGGCCAAGTTGCCGTTGTTTCACATCCATCTTCCTACTTTAGCGTTCCGGGTGACTTTCGCAGAGGTCGGCTCCTCTGGCTGAGGTCGGGCTTTACGTAATCTTGCCTCGCGATCGCTGCCCAGCCCTCAATCCGGTGCTAGACTTTAATCGGCTCTCGAGGCCCGCATTTTGGCAGGCTATCTTGTGATCGGCCGGAGCATCAACCACTACGCGATCATTGAGAAACTGGGCGAGGGCGGCATGGGCGTGGTCTACAAAGCCCACGACAGCCACCTCCACCGGTCCGTCGCCCTCAAAGTTCTTCCTCCCGAGAAAGTCGCCGACCCCGAGCGCAAACGGCGTTTCGTCCAGGAAGCCCGGGCGGCCTCGGCCCTGAACCACCCCAACATCGTCACGGTGCATGATATCGATCAGTCCGATGGCCTCGATTTCATCGCCATGGAATATGTCGAGGGCAAGACGCTCGACGAGGGGATCGGGCGCAGAGGCCTCAAGCTGGACGAAGCGCTAAGGTACGCCATCCAGATCGCGGACGCGCTGGCCAAGGCCCACGCGGCGGGAATCGTCCACCGTGACCTGAAGCCCGGCAACGTGATGGTGACCGAGGACGGCCGAGTAAAAGTGCTGGACTTCGGCTTGGCGAAGCTGACAGAAACTACGGCAGGCCCGGAAGACGAAACCCACACGGAGCGACAATCGACCGAACTGGGCGTTATCGTGGGCACGGCCAGCTACATGTCGCCGGAGCAGGCCGAAGGGAAGAAGGTGGACGCGCGCAGCGACATTTTCAGCTTCGGGTCGCTGCTGTACGAGATGCTGACGGGGCGGCGGGCGTTCCGGGGGGACACGCCGGCGCTGACGCTGGCAGCGATTCTGAAGGAAGAGCCGCCGGCACTGAGCACGATAGCTAAGGACATCTCGCCCGAGTTGGAGAGAATCATTGCCCGCTGTCTACGCAAAGACCCGAACCGCCGCTTCCAGCACATGGACGACGTGAAGATCGCCCTGGAGGAACTCCAGGAAGAATCGACCTCTAGAAAGCTGACAACCTCCGAGGTTCGGCCGCTCGGCCAGCCGCGCAAGCAATGGCCGTCGGCGGCCGCGCTGGCCTGCGCCGCTCTGCTGGCCGTAGCGCTGGTTATGCTGGCTTATTTGTTCGCGAGCCGAACGTCATCGTCCCACGCCTCGACCTACACTCAAATCACTTTCCGCCGCGGATTCCTTCAAAACGCCCGGTTTGGGCCGGATGGCGAAATGGTGCTGCACTCCGGCGAGTGGCAGGGAAGCCCGAATGAACTTTTTCAGGGGCGCTTCGACAGCCCCTTCTCCCGGCCCGTGGGGCTGACGGATGCCACCATTGCCGCCGTCTCGAGCACGGGCGAGCTTGCGGTTATCATGGGCTGCCAGCGCTACTTCTTTTGGTTCTGCAGGGGCACGCTGGCGCGCGTCCCTCTTACCGGCGGCTCCCCCCGGCCGATCCTCGACAATACCGCTTACGCCGACTGGTCCCCAGATGGCAAGAACCTGGCGGTGGTTCGCTACAGCCCTGGCGAATACCGCCTGGAGTATCCCATTGGGAAAGTGCTCTACAGAGCTAGCTACTGGCTTGCCAGCCCGCGCTTCTCTCCCCGCGGCGACCGCATCGCTTTCATCGAACATCCCATGGGTGGAGACGACGGCTGGATCTCGGTCGCCGACCTTCAGGGCAACGTCAAGGTTCTCTCTGCGGGCTGGAATGGCATCTGGGGTCTTGCTTGGTCTCCAACCGGCGATGAGGTTTGGTTTGCTGCCTGCAAATGGGGAGTGAGCGAGCCGGACAGCTTGTACGCCACTACGCTCTCCGGCCGAGTCCGGACTGTAGCTTCTTACCCCGGCACGGTCCGGCTGCACGATATTTCCGCCAAAGGGCGGGTGCTGCTCAGTAAGGAAAGCTGGCGGGGCGAGTTACACGGCTTCTTCCGCGGCAGCGACCGGGACCGGGATCTCTCCTGGCTCGATTGGTCATTTGTAAGCGACATCTCGCCTGACGGAACCCAGGTGCTCTTCGGAGGGGGCGCAACGGGAGGAGTTGCCGGTGTCTCCTATCTGCGCAAGGCCGACGGGTCGCCGGCGGTGCTGCTGGGCGAAGGAATCGGACCCACGTTTTCACCCGATTTGAAGTGGGTAGCCTTTTTCACGACAGTAACTACGGCGTCTCTGAATCTGCTCCCAACCGGCGGAGGAGAGAGCCGGACGCTGGAGCGCGGCAGCATCGAGCAATATCAGGCCGTCGGTTGGCACCCGGATGGGAAGCAGCTTCTGTTCGTGGGACGGCGGAAAGGGGAAGGCCCGCGGTTATTCCGGCAGAATATCTCTGGCGGACCGCCCGTCGCGGCTCTTCCAGCATCGTTCACAATCCGTTCAATTTGCGTTTCGCCGGACGGCAGATTCATTGTGGCGGAGGGAGTCGGCGGCAAGCTGTACCGGGCGCCGCTGGAAGGCGGCGAGGCCGTTCCGCTGCCTGGTCTTACCGCCGACGACATACCGCTGCTTTGGTCTGCCGATGGCCGCTCGCTTTACGTCAGCCGCATGAGGGAGCTTCCGGCCCGGGTCTATCGGGTGGCTGTCGCCAGCGGGGAGAAGCAGCTTTGGAAAGAGGTCGCCCCCACCGACCGCACGGGTGTCTTCAGCATTATGACTATCGCTATCTCCGGCGATGAACGTTCCTACGCATATTCCTTCGCGCGGGCCCTCTCGGAGCTGTTCGTCGCGGAGGGACTGCGCTGAAGTATGGAGCTTGGAATGTGATGGATGGGATTCGGGACCGGCGGCCGGCGCTGTGGTTGCGGGCGGATGACCAGCAAACCGGAACTTGTCGGCGCATGCGGTTCGGCGCGCACCTCATCGGCAGTTGAACAGTGACCCACACCGGAAGCTGGCTCCGGAAGTTGTCCCGAGGTCCGGTTCAGGGGAGTTGGTGCCATTACTCAGACATCCTACCGAAACTGGCTTTGGTTCACTCCTTCTTCTCGTCCTGTGGCGGATTGCGTTTCTTGCGCATGGACTTGCCGCGCATTTCGATGCAGTGGGCATTGTGAACCAGACGGTCGAGGATGCCACCGGCGAGGGTGAAGAGTTGGAAGAGTTGAAGAGTTGGGACAGCCTGAGAGCCTGTCGGAGATAGAATTTCGCGGCGAAGAATCAATGACTTAGAGAGAAGGCGATGTCTGTAAGTTGCTGATTCTTGGTCGAAATTCGTTTCACTCCGACAGGCTCCTGAACGCCGCGACATTACTACGGACGATATACATCGTAATACGATAAACAGTGATGAATAACAAAGCCGCGCTATTCAGCAGGCCGTCCCCGACTCATTTACGGGCCGAAACCGCGGTTCATGTCCCAGAGAGGAAAGTGCGGCAGGGCGCCGGCCGGATCGCGGATGAACAGAGCGGTTTGTGCCACGCGATTGCGCATCCGCTGCTTCGCCGCGGCTCCGACGTCGCGGCGGCCAAGTGCCGGAGTCTGCGTTCCGGAACGTACAGTACCCCCTGCCGGGATGAAACCCTCGGCAATCAGAAGCTGCTCTCCGTCGCGCGCCGCGAACAGGTCGCACAGAGATTCGCGTAGACGACGGATCTTCTGCGTTCCGTAGTGCGTCTCCCAGCGCGTTTCGACCGCGGACGTGACCTTGTAGTAATTTTCGCGCGCCCGGAGGCCGAGCGGGGACAAGCCAACTAGCTTGCCGCGGCGCGGTGGCTGGGCGGATCCCACGACTATAAAGGGTTTGAGCTGCCATCCGATGCCGGAGGTCTCAGGCGAGCAACCGGTCAGATGAGGAATCTCGCATTCGGGAATCGGCTGGTCGCTGAGTACACGCAGCGTGTTTGCGCTCAGCCATAACGGCACGCGCGACTCGCGCTGGAACTCCACAGTGAAGGCGAGCAGCAGTTGCGAGAGCAGCGCGGGCAGGGGCAGTGTAGCGGCGTCATGGGTCGAGCGGGTTTTGTAGGTCACGTCCACTTCCCATTGGCCGGGTATGCCATGAGGTAGGTCGACTTCCAGTTGGGCCGCAATGTCTTCGAGTGAGAGGCGGAGTGCTCCAATGTTGTTCGCGCCGAAGCGTGCCAGCCAGCGGCTTTCGATTTCATCGAACAGCGGCAACCAGATTTCGATGGCCCGGCGGCCTTTTGCGGTCGGGCGAACGATCCAATCGGAGCGAATACCTCGACCGCTGCCCCAGCCGTCGCGCAGAAGGCGGCCCGCGAGCCGGTGGGGCCGCACGGCGACGGGGCGGTCGTCCGCGGGGTCGGCTTCGAGCCTGATAAAGCCCCAGCGCTCCAGACAGCCAAGTTCGAACTTCACCAGCTTCACCGAAGACAGGGATTGGGCAGCCAGATTGCGCACAGACGGGCTGGCACCTGCGAGGAAGCGCATCAGGTTGGACCAAATCACTCCGGACAGCGACGCACCGGCGAAACCCGACTCGCGCATCTGCCTTTCGAATTCGTTGTCGAGTTCGAGCGTGAAAGCGACCAGCACTTGTGACAGCAAAGCAGACAGTGGGCGGGCGGTTTCCGCAGGCATGCCCAACTATTTTATCGGGACCGGAACTGGCTGTCTTCGTCCGTGACGATGCGAACCATAGGCACGCCAGATTCGCTAACTGCGTTCGCGGGCGACATCAGGCAGAAATCGCACAATCCGATCCACCTGGTTCAGGAAGTACTCGGCGGCCGCGGAATGCAGAAAGGTGCTGTCGCCGCCATGTCGCAGTAAACAAGCCAGATAAAGTTGTTGACAGATGGCCTCACACCAAATTAGTATCGTTTTAATTTAACGTTCTGTATTGATTTGATTGAGCGTTAAATAACACGGACAGACGCACTATTCAGATAGGGCGTGGTTCAGAACAACTTATTAGGCGCGTGGGCCGCCGCAACACCCGCACGAGATCCAATGAATACCTCTGCGCAGCAAAACATCGCCGGTTACTGGCGGCAAACGCCGCTTTCCGCCCCGCCGGATTTTATGATTCCGCGCGGCGAAGCCCGCCGTCTGCAGGCCGAACAGAAAGGAGTCCTGCTGAACCACGGCAGGGCCTTCCGCAGGTGGGCGGACAGCGCAGAAGACGATGTCGCGCACTACCGGCTGCGCGATGCCTCGTGCTCCATGAACGACCGGATCATCGAGGCTAACGCCAACGGCGACCTTCGGGCGGTGGCGATTACAGAAGGATGGAGGGGGACGGACGGTGGGACTTGGGGACCCGGAGACTCGGCGACCTAAAGTCGAGGCGTTAGTTGTCCATTGCGTCCACAGAGTCAACCCGCGTTCACGAATAGGAGAAAACGATGAGCACACAAATCTTGGAGCAGGGTGAAACGCAGAACGAAAAACGTGATATGCAAAACGAGAAACGCTTCCATTCCGACCTGGCGCCGCTCAGCAATTGGGAGCCGAAGCCGGTGGAATGGCTGTGGAAGCCCTATGTGCCCGGCGCGATGCTGACCCTGCTAAGTGGCGCCCCGGGTGTGGGTAAGACCTATGTTGCGCTGGCCATTGC
>JBEKOS010000083.1:0-11666 GCA_049521535.1 Terriglobales bacterium
GGTCCTTTGCGGTCACAATCTTTAGGGAACAGTTGCCGACTTAATCCGTATCCTCCATGGAAGGAAAGGACATTCCCAGTCATGCATAAACTATCGAAAGCATTCTTGTGTCTGGCGCTCGCCGTGTCGCCGCTCGCGGCGCAAGACGACAAGCCAAAGGCTCCTGCTGCCGGGCTGCCGCCGCTGATTGACCGCGAGTTGATCTTTGGCAATCCCGAGATTGCGGGCGGGCAGTTATCCCCCGACGGAAAGTACCTGGCTTTTCAAAAGCCGTGGAAAGACACGCGCAATGTTTACGTGAAGGGCGTGAACGAACCCTTCAGCGCGGCGCGGCTGCTCACCGCGGAGACCAAGCGCCCGATCGCAGGCTTCTTCTGGAGCCGAGACAGCAAATACATTCTCTACGTCAAGGACAATGACGGCGACGAAAACTACAACGTCTATGCCGTCGATCCAGGGGCCAAGCCGGCGGCAGGCGCGGATGCGCCGGCCGCGCGCGACCTGACCGGCCTTAAGGGTATCCGCGTGGAGCTGGTGGATGTGCCCAAAAACGATCCGGACATTATCTACATCGGCCTGAACGATCGCGACAAGGCATGGCATGACCTCTACAAGCTGCGGCTTTCCACCGGCGAGAAGACACTCGTGCGTAAGAACACCGAACGTATTGAAGGCTGGGACTTCGATCTTCAGGGCAACCTGCGCCTGGCCGCCCGGTCCGCGGAGAATGGCGACACGGAAATCCTTCGCGTCGATGCTGACAAGTTCACCAAGATTTATTCCTGCAGCGTCTTCGAAGCCTGCCGCACGCTCCGCTTCCGGAAAGACGGCAAACGAGCGTACATGGACACCAATAAGGGCGCCGACATGAACCTGAGCGCCCTGGTCATGTTCGATCCCGAGACCGGAAAAACCGAACTGGTGGAATCAGACCCGCTCAAGAGAGTGGATTTCGGTGACGCCGTCTTCTCCGAGGCAACCGACGAGCTGGTGATCACCTCGTACCAGGACGACCGGGAGCGCCGTTATTTCAGAGACAAGGGCTTTGAAGCCGATTTCAAGTGGCTCAGCAGCAAGTTTCCGGGCATGGAAATCGACCGGGCCTCGTCCACGCTGGACGAGCAGATATGGCTGGTATATGCGCACAGCGACACCGAACCGGGTGAGACGTACCTCTTCGACCGCAAGACCCGCCAGCTCACGCTGCAATACAAGGTGCGGGAGAAGCTGCCCCGCGAGGATTTGGCGGAGATGAAGCCGGCTCATTACAAGTCGTCGGACGGCCTGGAAATTCCGGCTTATCTCACCCTGCCCAAAGGAATCTCCGGTAAGAATCTGCCCACCGTTATTTTCCCGCACGGCGGCCCGTGGGGACGCGATTACTGGGGCTACAACGGATACGCGCAGTTCTTCGCCAATCGCGGTTACGCGGTGCTGAGCATGAATTTCCGCGGCTCCACGGGATATGGCAAGAAATTCCTCGATGCCGGCAACAACGAATGGGGCCGCAAGATGCAAGACGACGTCACCTGGGGAGTGAAATACCTGGTCGCCGAAGGCATTGCCGACCCCAAGCGGGTGGGCATCTTCGGCGGCTCCTACGGCGGCTACGCCACGCTGGCTGGCGTTACCGTTACTCCGGATCTTTACGCCGCGGCGGTGGATCTGTTCGGTCCCTCCAACCTCATCACGCTCATGGATTCGATCCCGCCCTACTGGGAGGCCGCCCGGCAGATGTTCTACCAGCGCATGGGAAATCCCACGACGCCGGAGGGCAAAGCGATGCTGGTGGAACGCTCGCCGCTCACTGACGCCGCCAGAATCAAGACACCGCTGCTGATTGCGCAGGGCGCCAACGATCCCCGGGTCAACCACGCCGAGTCGGAGCAAATTGTGATTGCCTTGCGCGACCGCGGCTTTCCGGTGGAATACCTGCTGATTCCCGATGAGGGCCACGGCTTTGCACGCCCGGTAAACAACATGGCGTCGTTCATGGCCACGGAGAGATTCTTCGCTCAGTATCTGGGCGGTCGCTACCAGGAGGGCGGCACGCCGGAAGTAGTGGCACGCCTGAAGGAGATTACGGTTGATCCCAAGACCGTTGTATTGGCCAAGAAAGTTGACGCCAGCTCAGTCGGCGCGCCAAAAACGGCAATGGATCTGCAATCCGGCACTTACAAGTATCAGGCTAGTATCGAGGCCGGCGGCCAGAAAATGGCGCTCAGCATCACCACCACCATAGCGGAGGACAACGCCGGCGGCGCCTGGACTGCCACCGAAGTGACAGACACGCCCCAGGGAGCGGTGACGGAAATATCAACGCTGGAAAAAGGCACTTTGATCTCGCGCAAACTCAGTTTGAAACAGGGACCGGTATCGGTTGACCTGAACTTCGCGGGAGACAAGGCTACCGGGAGCATGAACATGAGCGGACAGGAGAAGCCCATTTCCGTCGATTTGGGAGGGCCGCTGTTCGCCGATGCCGGCGGTGCTTCACAGTCGATTGCGTGCCTGCCTCTGGCAGAGGGCTACAGCGCCACCTTTCGAAACTTTGATATTGAAAAACAAAAAGTGAAGCTAATGGAGTTGAAAGTTTCCGGCGTCGAAAAAGTCACGGTGCCGGCCGGCACCTTCGATGCGTACAAGGTGGAGATCTCTTCGGCCGATGGCGGGGCCGACAAGGAAACGCTGTGGGTGGCCCGCGACTCTCACCAAGCAGTCAAGGTCTCTGCAGTACTGGCCTCGATGGGAGGAGCGACCCTGACCCAGGAATTGCTGCCCTAGCGCAGCCGCCTTTTCGATTCTGGGCGCTTCACAGGCTGCACGGACGCCGCCCTTTAATGTCCAGTTGACTCGCCAATACAACTCTGCCGAACTAACTGATAGGAGGAAGGGCCGGACGCACAGAAAATCGCGGCATGTCCAAACCAGGAGTTCAACGCCCGAAGATGGACAGTGCGAGCCCCCTAGACATTCTGTGGTGCAGCCGTCGCCATGCAACCTGCATCCAGGGGATACTTTCCCGTCCCTGCAAACTGGTCCATCAGCCACAGGTACGTCGTCAGGTGGTGCATGCAAGGTATCGTCGGATTCATGCTGTTTGGCGGAGGATTTAACTCGAATTCCGTATTTACGTGCTCATACGGAAGCGGCAGAACCGGCGGCAGCTTGGTCACCAGGTCCTGACGATTCGCAAGCCGATAGCAGCCGGCAATCGTGGCATTGAAAGAATTCGCAAAAGTGTGGTCGCCCGTACGCGGGCTGGCGTAGGTGTACGCCGTCGGAGTGTGGCACGGGGTGTTCAATCCCACATCCAGGGTCAGCAAGGTAGCCAGTGCCCCACCCAGGCTGTGACCGCAAACCGTGACGCAGGCCGCCGTTCCCGCGACCAGATTATCCTTGATCGCGTCCTTCGCCAATTGGGCGCCGTTGGCCGGCGCGATTCTCAACGAGCGGTATACCGCGGTAAACCCATCCTCAGTGAAACCGTGGGCGCCGCTGACCGGACAAGGCACCATCAAATACGAAGCGTCCTGGAGCCATTCCCAAATCGTGGCCGTGCCGCGAATGACGGCAACCAGTTCTTTGGTCACGGGAGAAACAGCCAGATAACCAAACGACACCACGTCCCCAACGTGCGAATCGATGTCAGTTGCCAGATCGTCGCCGTAGAGAGCCTGAAGAAAGGTGTAGCCGGCAGCCGTGATCTGGTCTATTTGAGGCTGACCATAGGAGCCGGATGACGGCACCGATTCAGCGATGGCAACCAGATTGGCATACGCGATGGCAGTGTTCCAGTCAATTGTCGGCATGAATGTACTCTCCTACCTCGTAAGGCTTGAAATATATCTCACGTCGGGAAGAGACGGCAATCGTGTTGGTGCAATTTGTTATAGTTCAGGCACGCGTTCGATAATAGGAATCGGGGATGGAGGGCCTATTCGTGCCACTGCCAACAAGATCTCTCGGCCGAAGCGGCTTGAATATCACGAGACTTGGATTCGGTTCATGGGCGATCGGCGGCGGGGGCTGGTCCTTCGGATGGGGGCCACAGGACGATGCGGACTCGCTGGCTACTATGCGGCACGCGCTTGACCTCGGAATTAACTGGATCGATACCGCCGCGGTTTACGGTCTGGGTCACTCCGAGGAAGTCGTCGGCAGGCTGCTGCGCGACCTGCCGCCCGCTGAGCGTCCTTTCGTCTTCACCAAATGCGGTCTGGTCTGGGACAGTGACCGCCCGATGGCGCCGGCGCAGCGGGTACTCAAACCTGACTCGATTGCACGGGAATGTGAAGCTTCGCTGCGGCGCCTGGGCATCGAGCGCATCGATCTTTACCAGTTTCACTGGCCCGACGAGACCGGCACGCGCGTCGAGGATTCCTGGACTGCCATGACGAGACTGGTCGAGGCGGGAAAGATACGCGCGGCTGGCGTGTCCAACTTCTCTGTAACTCTCCTGGACAGGTGTGAAGCGATCCGGCATGTGGATTCATTGCAGCCACCATTCTCACTTATCAACCGCAGCGTCGCCGAAAATGAGATTCCCTGGTGCGCCGGTCACGGTACCGGCGTCATTTGTTACAGCCCAATGCAGTCCGGCTTGCTGACCGACACCTTCACAGAAGCACGGGTTGCCTCGCTCGCATCGGATGACTGGCGGCGCAGTGCAGCCGAATTTCAGCCACCGCACCTCGCCCGGAACCTGGCTCTGCGTGACGAGCTTCGACTCATTGCCCGGCGCTACGGAGCGTCAGTCTCTGCCATTGCGGTTGCCTGGACGCTGGGCTGGCCGGGTGTGACTGGCGCCATTGTGGGTGCTCGCACGCCAAGGCAGGTGGATGGCTGGATCGGCGCCGCTTCTATCGCGCTCACGGCGCAGGATCTGGATGAGATTGCTTCGGCCATCCGGCGTTCCCAGGCCGGCGCCGGGCCGTTGCTGCCGGGTATCGCCGCCCCACAACGAAAAGCGTCGTGATGGAAAAGGAACTACCTCTCATCGAGCAGCGGAGAATTAATTCTGCGGTGGTTCCACCTATGGCCTGTGTTATAGCCGCATGTTCGGCAGCCGGTAAATCAAGCCCCAGAGGGGCGGAAGACGGTAGCCCCGGACGAAGCGCAGCGGAGTCCGGGGTATTGGTCGATTTTGAATTCGAGGCCCGGAGGGACGACAGAGATTCGGGCGGGCGAATCCTTCGAGCCTCCGCCTGATTAACCAACGCGCACAGCCAAATCTCGCCTGGCACTCCCGCGGCTCACCGCTTCGTAAGTGCGGCAATAAACAAGCTAAATACGCCGGCATAAGCGCCAACGCCGAGCAAGAGCATCATGAACTGCGTTACGTCAAGACCCTGGGCTTTGCTCTGCCTGTCGTGAACTAAAGTTGTCATTTGAGCCTCCGACTCAATACCAATGCAATCGGGCGGCCTCATCGTAGACCTGCAGATGTAGTTGAAAATGAAGAGAGTCGCGATCGCACAACGGCTTGGCAACTGTCCGCGTCTGAAGTCTGTTGTCCGGCGCTGGACACCGCAGGAGTGCGTTGCTGGTTACCACAGTCAATGAAGTGTGGACGCTTCAATCCTGTCAACTACGGCGCTGTTTTGTCTGGGGCCATGACCAAGACAATCTTCCCGCCCTTGCCCGAGGCCACGCGAATGTACGCCTGGACCGCATCGCTGAGGGTATATCTTTCACCAACCGCTGGTGGCCTGAGCATACCCTTATTGGTAGCCGGTAGCATGGACACCTCCTCACTGCTTGCGGTACGGTGATGCGCGGAACTGCGCACGGAAACGAGATAGATCGCCATGGCGAGCCCAATCACCGCCAGGAACAAAGCGACCAACATACCCTGGATCGATGGACGAGATTGAAAGACCACACCCCGCTCCAACTCCCGGACCAGCCGAAAATGATGCCACGCCGAAAGAACATTGACGACCACGCCGAGTACGAGCAACGCTGTTCCGAACCATAGAGACAGCCCGTAAGACGGAGTCGCGGGCGCACGCTCGACGATTTGCAGTTGCTGTAGGAAAAGGCCGAACCGCGCCACCACAAAGCCAAATCCCATCAGGGCGATGCCTGTGCGTATCCAGGCAAGAAAAGTCCGCTCGGCAGCCAGCGAATCGCTTAGGCTGGCGCCACGCGTGGTCTCGGTCGGCCTATCCATCCCTTTACCTCGCAAGGGCAAAATTCTAATTCAGATCATTCTCGCGCTGAGACGCAGAGACGCGGAGAAGAAAACCATGAACGAGAATCGGCTTGGCGTTGATTGCGCTATTCTCTGCGTCTCCGCGCCTCGGCGCGAGTTTGCCTTGCGAAATAAGATACATACAGATGAAGAATCCGCTTGCCAATTGGACTCTTGCCTTGCCCACGGCCTTGACGATCGGATTGGCTGTAGCTGCACTGGCGTGGATGCCGGGAGCGAAGCAACCGAAGTATCGCACCGACCTTGATCCCGCCCCAGAGACGGTCCCCGCGTTGTGCTCGCCCAAACGTCCCGCTGCGAATTGCCGGATGACAAGCTCCGACTTGAACCCGCAAATAAATTACTTTCGCGTGACCAACCCGAATACGATGGCGCCCCAGTATGCGCCCCGGCAGTTTGGCACCTCAAACTCCATCGACAATGACTGGTCAATTGACGACTCCACTTTTGTCGTGAGCAATCTAAACGGCTCCGTCGTGCCTATTGAGCTAAGTTCCTCTCATTCCCGGCTAACCACGACGCCGGTTTTGTGCAATAGCGGCGATCCTAACTGCACCTGCAACCAGGCGGGGCCCGCCTGCTCGGCGGCCATTTCCGGAATTCTGAACATTAACGGCACGGCAGTTTTCAGCAAGCTGACGCCAAACCAACTCGTAACTGCCGTCAGCAGCCGCGGCGGCTGGGCATTTAGCTATGTGGATTTGCGGCCCGTAATCGCCAGCGCAGAATCAGCGACTATATCGATCCCAATCACGCCTTCAATCCACAGTTGCAGCGGAATTCAGCTCCCTTCGAGAAACACCGTCGGATTGATCGGCGTCTCGCAGAACGACGGCCGCATCACCACCTCAACTGGAGGTCCTCGCCAGGACAATTGGAGCGTCGTGTACGTCTGGGACACCGCCAAGAGGGCCTGCCGCTATTTGGACCTCACCCGCATGGCCATTGGCGGAGATACGCCCTGGGGCTCGCCCACAGGGAGCGCCGAACTGGTTGACGAGAATGGCAGGCTTCTCGACGCCTCCGATCCCCGATACAAACTTTGTTCCAGCGACGGCACGGCCGCACCCGCATGTATGCACGGAGCGCAGATTACTCCAGACGGAAAGCTTGCGGTATTTTCCACCACCGTCGACAACTATGAGTATTTTTGGGACATCGATTCGCTGAAAATATATCTATGCGGCGTAAATAAAGACAGTGGGACGTGCAGCGGACATGGGGTAATGGGCTCTGGCCTGCAGTTGTTCCTGCTCAACAGTTCGAAGTCTCTGATCCAAACTCATAGCATGCCAGCGTCCCCGGCGCTTCCGACGAATCAGCTTTATCCCGTCGCGAATGAACCCAAAGGCTTCGGGAACTATGAGTGGGACACTCACGCAAACTGGAACAGCAATACCGGATCGAACCTGCAGCCGTTCCTGTTTCTTCCGTGGTCGCCGCACAACGGCGCATATCCTCCGACTGTCGGCTGGGGAGATGAACTGGTCCTGGGTTTCGCCACTGGCTCGACCGCGGCTTATCGCATCGCCCACACCTACAACCGCGCTGTAAGCTTCTACGATCAGGGATTGCCGCAGATCTCCCACAATGGGACATTCGCCATCTTCGGCAGTTCCTGGGGCGGAACCGATATTGACGCAGGCGATAGTTCGTGTAAGCGCAAGCCTTGCTATCGAACGGACGTCTTCCTGGTTCCGATCCCCGATACTCGCGCTGAGGCGCAGCGGCGCGGAGAAGAAAAACCATAAATGGGAAACAGACTGGAGCAGAATTGCTTAATCATGGCTCTGTGGTGGAAAGGCATGAATGAAAGTCCTCGCCGCGTCGCAGCGCCTCAGCGCGAGAGTTAGCATTTTCCTCCTCCAAGCCACTCACTGCCCGGACAATACCCTCCTTCATCACAGCCGCGCCAAAATTGAGCAAGTATCCGAGCTTGGCGCCGGTAAGCCGCAGGTAAGTCTGGATCTGCTTGCGGTGAGCGGCACTGACAGCTTCGACAGATTTGAGCTCGATTATCACAATTCCATTGACGATCATATCGGCCCGGAATCCTATGTCGAACCGAATGCCTTTGTATTCGAACGAAACGGGAACCTGTCGCTGGACCGAAAGTCCTCTCGCGGTCAGCTCGTGGGCCAGTACGGACTCGTAGACTGTCTCCAGCAATCCAGGCCCAAGGTGTCGATGAACTTCGATTGCTGCCTTGATAATTGTCGTTCCAACTTGGTTCTCGGTCATGCTTTCTCTTCCCCGCGTCTCTGCGCCTCTGCGCGAGTTGACTAACTAATGCGCTGCATTGCCCTTCCTGCCGGCAGGAGGAATTGGACAATCTCCCATGTCCTGGTCACCGCTTTGCAGTGTGCGGGCCATATTACATTCGGTGACGGCCTCGGTGTGCCGGCCCATTTGTTCCAGCGCATTGCCGAGGTTAAAGTGGGCCTCGGTATCCTCCGGCTTCTTCTGTAATCCCTCCTGATACAACTTGATGGCCTCATCAACGTCGTGTTTCATCACCAGCACATTCGCGATCCCGAACTGTGCTTCGGCGTAGTCCGGCTTCAGGCGCAAGGCTTCACGATATTCCTTCAGAGCGCCCTCCGGATCGCCCTTGGCATAAATTGCGTTGCCTATATTGAGGTGCGCTTCGGCATCGTCGGGCTTCAGGCGCAGGAACTCGCCGAATTCCTTGATTGCACCATCGATGTCGCCTTTGCCGTAGAGTGCATTTCCCAGATTGAAGTGGACCTCGGGGTTGCTGGCTTTCAACCGCAAGGCCTCGCCATATTCCTTGATGGCGCCATCGAGGTCCCCTTTGCCGGAGAGCGCATTGCCGAGATAGAAGTGAATCTCCGTATCGCCGGGCTTCAGCTTCAAAGCTTCGCCAAACTCCTTGACTGCCTGGTCGTAATCGCCTTTCGCGCTCAGTGCGATGCCGAAATCAATATGAATATCGGCGTTTCCGGCGTCCATGCGCAGAGCGGCGCGATATTCCTTTATTGCAGCATCGACTTTGCCCTGAGCGAAGAGGTCGTTAGCCAGGCTGTAATGCGAGGCGGCATCCCCTGGCTGGGCGGAAGCGCCCGCGCCGTTGGCTGCTGCAAGGTCGCTCCCGGCGGATCGGCGATCCACGACCGAATATCCCGCGGGAATACTGAAATACGCCGGCGCCGGATCGCCTAACTTAATTTCCGTGACGGTGAAGGTAGTTGAACCAAAACGGGGATCGGAATGCTTCACCAGCATGGGAATGCCGAGCTTGGGCGAGTACCACTCCTCGTGTTTTCCGGCTGAGCCCTGCGCGGGATTGGCCGGCTCGACGATTTCTATGGTGTCAATGTCGTGAATCGCCTTATGCCTGAGATTCTTTCCCTGGGTGCTGTTATCCGGATTATCGCCTGCTGCCACGCCTGCCGGATCTGAGCTTTTCTCGGTATAAACCCGCAACGCGCAGTTTTGCGTTCGCGGATTACAGAAGTACTTCTCGTGAGTGGTGGGATTGCTGATCTCAATCTGCCTTAGCTGCGGATCGCCTCGTCCGTCAATGGGGACGAAGCTGCGGCGCTCTTGAAATACGCATCCGGAACGATCGCGCGCGATCAGCCGCTGGTTCCAAACCGTGGTTGTGCGTCCGTTTGGCAGCGTCCGTTCCCACTCGGTGCGCAGGGTCAGGGTGAATGGCGCATCGGTCCGCGGAAGAATGGAAATGCTGGTGAGCATCTGCCTGCCTTCGAGGGCCTGAACTTCGCCGGCGCGGCCTGCCTCTTGAGCCGTTGCTGAGCGCAAAATGCAAGCAGTCAGCGTAAGTAACAGCAACGCCTTGGCGGGTGGAGGCGGTTCCGGAGGAATCGAGCCGTTCGGCCTCCGCCGGTAGAATCCGTAAGCAACGCTCACCAGACATATACCGGTCACTCCAAATTCCAGCATGAGAGACGCTTGGCGGGTAAGGACGGCGAGGCCCGCCCAGTCACCGCCACGATGGACGGCCTCATCAATAGCCGCCATGGTCGCCCGGATAGGCAGGACTTGTACCGCGGCGGCCAAAAGCTGGAGAGTTAGCACCGCTTTCCAGGGGAGCTTCTTCCGGAGAGTCACCGCCAAGGCCGCAAACAGCACGACGCCCGCCCCGCCGACTTGAGACCAGACGAGGAACCGATCCCCCGGCAACTGGTAATGCGTGCCCAGGTCTCCCGCCGTCACTAGCGCATTCAGAAGCTCCAGCACCGCGCCAAGGAAGAGCGATATTGACAACACCCAGGTACCCCAGTGATGTTTGGACGGCGGACGCGGCGGTAGTGCAGGATTCATGATTTCGGCCCAAAAGGGTTATGTCGAGTTTCCGATTACGAGTGTTCGCGCTCGAGCGCATGGCAGCGGCAAACACAAACCCTGAACGTGCCCGTCTCCGCGCCTCTGCGCCTCCGCGCGAGGTCGCTTTGTGGCGATGTGGCCAACTGCTCGCGTCCGGAGTCAAATGCCCTACGCCGGACACTGATCCGCCTCTCCGGCCTTCCTTGCTATTTCCGGTAGACGATTTTCCCTTCCCTGATCGTAAGCGCCACCTTCGCCAAGTTTCGCACGTCTGCCGCCGGATCGCCGTCGAGCACTACCAGGTCGGCTTCCATGCCCTTTTCCACTCTGCCCTTTGTCGTTGCCTTGAAGAACCCGCTCGGGTTCGTCGTCAGTGACGCCAGGATATCCCGCCAGCCCATTGCCCGTCCCATGAACTGGAATTCCTGCGTCGTATCGTACTTGGAGATAAAGCCCACGTCGGTGCCGAACAGAATTGTCCCGCCTTCGGAGAAATACTGCTTAAGCTCATCGGCCCCCGCCTGTACCAATTTCTCCTGGACAGCCGGGTCTTGTACGACCGTAGTCCAAAGCGTCAAAGTCGGAATCAGCGCGGCGTGTTGGCGCTTCATCTGCGCCAGTTCTTCGGCAGTAAAGCTTCCTTCGTTTGGAATGGTGTGGGCCAGGATGTCTACTCCACCGGCCAGCGCGTTGTCCACGCCTGTATGGTTCTGTGGATGCGTAAACACCGGCTTGCCCTGAGCATGGGCTACGTCGACTGCCGCCTTAACGATGTCGGTGCTCATGTTGACGACCGGTTTATCGCCCATGAACGCGCCGGTAAAGAGCTTGATCCCGTCCAGGCCCGTCTTCAAGTATCGCTGGGCCATCTGTTCCGCTTCTTGCGGACTGGCCGCCTCGGGCAGTTGCAGTTCGGCGGGAAGGTATACGGGATGCCCGTTCTTGGGGAAAATGTCGCCGGCCATCAGGATCTTCGGCCCGGGGACTTCGCCCGCTTCCACACGCCGCCGCAGCGCCAGGGTGTTGGCTGGCTCAGATCCCAGATCCCAAACCGTCGTGAAGCCCCAGCGCGTGAGCATCGCCTGCATGTGTGCCTCAAGTTCGCCGGCGGGAGCAGTTGCGGCGTCAAGCCATCCGG
>JBEKOS010000084.1:0-16263 GCA_049521535.1 Terriglobales bacterium
GTAGGTTCCGGTCTTTGCCCGTACCTGACCTGCGGCGCCCGCAAGCGTGGGGTCGGACTCAAATTGAGTGACGAAACCGAGCGAGCCATCCACCCCCAGGATGGGCAAGGCGTCGAAGAAGGCCGGAAAGGCGGGTCTTTTCTTCATGTCAAACAGCATTTGCGTCACCGCCCGGTTAGTTGCCGTGGTAGCGCCGCCGCCGCTCCCGTCAACGAAGTGAAATTCTCCCTCCGGTATCTTGTAGTGCTTGACGAGATTCGTCTGTTCCGCTTTGAGCGCGTCGTTCATGTTGTCAACGCCATGCGTAAGACCGAAGAGAACC
Source organism: Terriglobales bacterium (assembly GCA_049521535.1). Lineage (GTDB taxonomy): Bacteria > Acidobacteriota > Terriglobia > Terriglobales > Acidobacteriaceae > CAZUCM01. The sequence goes on from JBEKOS010000084.1 coordinate 323, forward strand.
AGGCTGGTGTCGGCGCCAATGTTGTAACTCACCTTCAAAATGAATTTCGCGTCGGCGGAATAGGGCTGGCCCTCCAGATACGCGACTACCCTATTGGGTGCATACGAACCCTTGCGCGGAAGCAACTGTACCGGGTTCTCCGCAGCGGGAGTTGCGTGGACCGTTATGCCTGCCTCCATGAGCGCCTCGATGAACACCGTCCGGGCATAGTTCGAGGGCTTGGTGATTCTGACCGTCTGTACCCAGGGATTTTTGCCGGTGAGTGGAGGAACGAAATCCACCGGAACTTTTCCGGTAACTGACGCCTTGCAGCCCGGCTGACCTATGCATGCAGGCTCCAGCGGATCGATTTTGAAACTCTTCTCCGCACCCGGAGCACCCATTACTACGGTGGGCTCGATCGCCAAGGCCTCGGAGACCGGGCGCCAGGCCACGTTGGCGGGATTCTCCGCGGCCGTCGGGTTGATGCTCACTGCATTAATGCTCACATCCACCACATCGTCGTTGACGAAGATGGGACTGACGTTGAATTCGCCCCGGAAATTGAAGGGCTGGAACAAACGGTCGTCAATGATGACGTTGCCGGTTATCTCCCCTATGCCCGACCGCGCCACGCGCCGCGCCAGCTCGATGTATCCCGCCAGCGGATCGGGCTGGGTGAGCACGGCGTTGCCCAGGCTGTCGGCCTCATTGTGATCGTAGTTGGAAATTGCGATTGAACCGTCGCGATTCATTCTCCCGCCCATGGTGAGGTCGCCCGAGGCGACCAGTATCAAGTCACCATGCAGGATGCCGCCGCCATCCACCTCACCCTGGCGGAAGACGGGGGTGTTGAACTGGTATCCAGGACCTACTTCGTTCAACAACTCTCCTACGGAAAAGATCTTGCGGACCGAGCCGATAAAGAAGTTGCAGCGCGGCTCCAGGTCCATCATTTCCTTGCCGGTGCCGAGATCGACAATGCGCAGTCCCCAGACGGCATTATTGTAGAGGGGTTTGTCGAATACCGCCTTAATCGCCGCAGGAACCTGTGCGGCATTGTCGCTGCAGTTGCCCCCGCCTTGAGCCGCGGCGAACGTCGAAATGAAAACAAGAAGACAAACCAGTAAGCTCGTCATCACCCTACCTGCACTTCAGTGACATCCCGCTCCCGTATCTGCGGTATGCGCAACTACTATACAACCGCTTCCGATTGAGCTTCGACGAGGGTTTGACGAGTAACTGAAATCTCATGCAATCTTTGCGCAAAGTGAGGGCCAACATTTCTCTGCAAAGCCACCGTGAAGGCGGCCCGCCAGCATGGCATTTTCTGCTTTCACGCAATCAACTACTGATATAAAATTGCTGAGATTCAGTGATGTGAGGAGTCAGGCTAATTGGTGTGACAGCTCTGCCGACGAAGAAATCGCGGGTCGGAGCGTCCCAAAAACAAAACTGCGGTTCTCGCTTGCAAGTATTCCGCGGACTCATCCGATTTACCGCGGCACAGGAGGTCCAAAGATGCTTGTTGTTCAGAAGCTCACCGGCATTTGCAGGCGTCGTTTGAAAACCATCGGCGCGGTCTCGTCCGCAGCGGCGGGGGTCATTATGGCAATGATGCTGTTTTGTCCTACGGCTAGCGCAGCCACAGATTTCTGTGTGGGCGGAAAGCTCGGCGCGGGCTCCAAGCCGGACCCCCAGGACCTGGTCATTGCCGGCGAGATCTGCACGGTGGATGGTTCCAAAGGAAGCTACTACTTCCATAACGTCTACGTATTTGGCAAGGGAATGCTGGTCTTCAACAACGCGACCATTGACTTTTACGCCGCGAACATCCTGGTGCAAAACGGAGGTACCTTGCAGGCCACCGGAATCGGCGCCAAGGGCGAAAAGCTGACCATTCATCTCTACGGCAATCCTGACGAGGCGGGAATCACCTGCAAAAAGCTGGACGGCAAGAGCGTCGTGGACGACGACACCTGCGGCGTTCCCGCCGGCGGCAGCCCAGAAATTGCCGACGTTTGGGGCTCGAACATGATGGACATGCTCCACCCCAAGAGCTGTACCAAGACCTCGCAGCTCACGCCGCCGACCACGCTGCCCGGCGGGGTGAATGATTGCTTTTACCAGTACAACAAGCTCGATAGCAAAGACGCCGACAATATGTACTTCGGGCACAAGGTGCTGGCCCTCTCTTACGGCGGCACCATCCAAATGTCCGGATACAAGGGAACGCTGGGCAGCGATGACGGGAATCCAGCGGTTTTGAGCAGCAGTTGGCAGCGACTGAACAAGACGCTAAAGGGCGGAGGCTCGGAGACATCCCTTGAACTGGGTAATGCCGTTACCGATTGGGCTAACGGCGATGACATTGTGGTAACCGCGACCGATTATCTTCCGGGACATGCGGAGCAGTTGAAAGTGGCCAAGGCCACTGGCACTATTATCGACCTGATCGGCAGCGTAACAAATCCCCACTGGGGGCAGGCTTACTCACTGGCCAATGTCCCGTGCAAGAACGAACAAAACAAGAACGAGCCGCTCACCTGTGAAATCGGTCCTGACCTTTTGCCGGGGCAAACCCCCGCCGACCGCAACATAGACTCCCGCGCCGCAGTCGGGCTGTTGTCGCGCAGCATCCGTATTGTTTCGGATGGCGGTTCGCCGGGCGCCCCGTTCACCGGATACTTTGGTGGGCATACGCTGGTGCGGCAGGGGTTCATGTCGTACCAGATCCAGGGAGTAGAGTTCTACCAACTGGGACAGGGCGGAGCAATTCGCCATTATCCGGTGCACTTCCACATGGCGCGCCAGTCGCCCGCGGACACTTACGTGAAGGACTCATCCGTTTGGGATTCGATGACCCGCTGGATGACCATTCACGCCACCCAGGGCGTGACGCTGGCGCGAAACGTCGGCTACAAGTCGATCGGTCACGGCTTCTACCTCGAGGACGGCAGCGAAGCCGGCAATGTGCTGAATACCAACCTTGGAGTTTTTGCTCGCGCCGCGGTTGATAACGACCAGAACGACCGCAAGGTGCCCGGCATTCTCGCTGAGCCTGGAGACTACGGCGCCGATAATCCCTACCACTCCGACTGGGAGTTTCCCACCGTGTTCTGGATGATGAACGGCTGGAACGAATTCCAGTACAACTATGCCGCTTCAGCGGGCAGTTGCGGCGTCTGTTACTGGCTGCTGCCGGGCGGCATCAGCGGCCCTTCGCGATACGAGTACTTTGAGGGATACGCGGGACAACAGGTGGTAATTCCCTTCCCGGACCAGCCGGGCTATATCCTGAACCGGGCCGGACTGACCCCGCTGGAGAAATTTGTCGGCAACTCCTGCTCGGTGGCGATGACATCGTTTCTGAATATTGGCCAGACGGCGCCGTGCCTCGGCATCACGAACAACCCGGGTTTATCGAACCAACTGCAGGCCATCCCTAACGATGACGCGCCTCCGAAGGGGAAACCGGGAGATGATCCCTACTATCCCTTCGTGACAGGTCTGCGCAACGCCACGCAATGCACGGGCGTCGATTGCAGCGACAATGTCGTCAACCATCCCTGCTCCGGCTTTGGGCCCGACGAAGCGAATTGCGTCGTCACCACCCTGGAGCGTTACAGCACGTCATTCAATTGGGCGGCGAAAAACTTTGCCGCCATCTGGCTGCGCCCCTGGTGGTTCCTGATGGAAAACAGTTCCATCACCGACGTGCAGCAGGGTGGCCTCACCTTTGTCACCAGTGGCGGCTATACGCGCGCTGATGTGGCACAGGGCTACTGGTCACTGCTGCGCAAGAGTTCTCTGGTGGGCAATACTCAACCGATCTTGACGGACGACAAAGGAGTGTCAGTACCCGCGAACCCGTTCGCTTCCAATGGCGGGCCGTTCAATCCCAAGGGCCTGAAGGAATGCGACAAACCGCTGGAGACTTCCTTCTGCCTCTCCAAGGCGCAAGGCATCAGTTATCCCATGGAGTTTTTCAGCGTCAACCAAAAGCTGTTCAGCATCTACGATGGCCCGGCGTTCCAGGAACGGAATGCGTATCTGGACGTCACCGCCACCAAAATTGGCCAGCGCAAAGACTGCGCCGTCAGCCCGGACGGGGTGGAGCAGACCTGCGAGGATTTCAATTGGCTCTATGGCAGGGAGTTTGGGCTTACCGCCGACACGGCCAGCGACGCCACGAATCCATCGTGTTATCTGCCGAACGCGGCGATCGGCTGGAAGCAGTCGAATGGCTTTTTCTATCCGCCGGCCTTCCACTCCGACAAGCTGTACTTCAACAACGTCGATATCCGCCATTTCGTGATCGAGCCGCTGTTTGACTTCGGCACCTTTACCACCAATGCTGATGAGATCAAGAAGCGTTACTGCACCTGGAAGACGGACATGTTCGCCAACTTTACCGATATCGACCGGCAGACCGAGTTGAACGACGACGACGGTTCGCTGACCGGCCTGTTAGGGGAGCCAAAGACCGGCGTATTGAGGGAAACGATTTCGGTGAATGAGGACCCGTTCTTCAACGCTCCCAAAGTGGCTGTGGAGTGCGCTTCGGACCTCCATCCGAAGAAGGTCCCGGCAACCGATCCGCCGGCCACGGCCAATACCAGCCCGTATGAGTACGTCACCACTGCAACCATTGCGAAATGCGGAATCAACCGGGCGGGCTGCTTGCAGAATGCCGGCCCCAACCAGTATTTTGCGTGGGGAGGAACTTGCACGGCCGGCGTGGGTCCCACTTTTTGCTACGGCGTGCCGTTGTATCGCCAATATCTTACCGATGCGGAATACACCGAGTACAGCATGAATCCCATCGGCTATGAGCGGCCGGCAATTCGCATGATGGGTCAGGACACGGGCCAGCGGAGTACGCTGACCGTCAACCATGGAAAGTACTACATCGACGACCAGGTGAAACTGCAGACGCAAATATTTGCCGGCGCAAAGAACTTCAACGTGTACCTGCCCAATGAGACCTATTACACCTATTTCCTCTTTGCCAAGCCCGGCACGCAGCAGATCTACCAGATGTTTGTGGGCTACGGTCTAAACAAGAAAACGGTCGAGGATTCGGTGAAGCAGTTCCGCGTGAACATCGACGTACAGAACTACGTATTCAAGGACGCTAGTTCCGCCGCCAAGTTTATCGACGCCAAATACGATGACCGGCCGGAGAAGGACGGAGGCACCGGATTGGTAACGGTGGAAGTGAACCTGTCGGCGTACCAGGCCGAATTCGCAAAGGACACGCCGAAATTCTGCCAGCCGCGCACCTACTGCAAGCCCGACGATCTCGATGATTCAAAGTGTGTCTGTATTCCGGGTACGGGGTGTACCGACAATGCGGTCTGCGCGTGGTCGATCAAAGACATTGACTGTCCGCTAGACGGATGTTTCGCGTTCGGTATTACTCTGCCGCCTACCTTTGCCGCCGGAGTGGCCAAACCGCCGGTCCCGGACAAATTTGTCAACGACCCCATGTTCACCGAGCACTGGGCCGTTCCATGGAATCTGGTCGACGAAACGGTTTCCGGCAAGCAGTGCCACTATACGACGAACCCGTAGAGCCGGCTCTACGGGCTCGGCTCGTTGTGCAGCGTGCGGATGGCGAAGCGAAAGCCGTCGGGCTCCACCCTCACCAGTCCCTGGTACGGCCGGTCGATGTCTGCGATGGCTACCAGCACCAGCGAAATCAGGAAGGCCAGCATCGCCACCTGCAACAAGTGAAGGCGGTAATTGGGAACCCCGAAAAGACAGGATGCTACCACTGTGATTATGCCGCCGGCAATCAGCACCGCCCACAGAATTCCGGGAAGATGCTCGCCGCTCTGCATGGCACGTATGCGCCGGTATTGGGTCAGTCCGCGCAGTTCCTCCATGAGTTGATACGCGGCAATGGCATTTGGTTGGGCCCGTGCCTGGATTTGTCCGGCCAGCGTCCAAAGCTGATTGATCATGTCGCCGCCTTCCGGCGTCATTTGCCCGCTTTCCATCGTGGCCCACTCACGGCCCACGGTATTGTCGGCATAGCGAACGCAGAGATCGTGAATTTGTCCCGCGTTTGCGTCTTGTAACTGAGCGGCGATGCGGAAGACGTTGACCAGCGCGCTGGCTTCCTGTTGTTCGTTCGCCTGCGCCTGCTGGAACATGGACCATACGCCCGAGAGCGTAAATGCGAGAATCACCGCATAGGTGGTGCCGATGACGGCCACCACGGCGCCGGTGAAATCGTTTGACTCCTTGCGAGAGGGTGCGGCGGAAGCGCGTGTCACCACGAACAGGAAGAGCACCGCCGCACCGACACAGGCAACGATGATGAAAATGTTTCCCAGCAAAATAATTTGCCCCCACGCGGTACAAGCGCTTCGCTGATTGTACTTTACCGAAAAGAACAGTGAACCCGTCACCACGATTCAGCCTCGCCGATCCTCGATAGATCCATTTGAAGTCAGGACTGCATCCGGCACGTCTTGGTTTCATCTAATCAAAAATCTCTGAAAGGGTCAGGAATGTCTCGATCTATGCGCAGAAACGTATGTTCTTTTTCGCTGATGCTGACGGTGTTGGCATCCTCGCTTTTCGTCCACGCCGCTCAACAAACCGGCAAGGTGCAAAGCGGCGTGACGCCGATCGCCTTCTCGACCGTCACGCTTTACAGCGCTGGGGGCTCTCCATCTGCCGCTGCTGCCGTCCTGGGAAAAGCGAAGAGCGATGCCCGCGGATTTTTTAGCATCTCCTTCACTCCTCCCGCGGACTCCAATGCAGTCCTTTACCTGATTGCCGACGGTGGCGCCCTGCCCACGGCTGCGCCAGATAGCAAGCTACTGCCCGGCGCTATCCGGCAGGCTACCGTCCTCGGCCCGAAGGCCGAACCGGCTGGAGTCGTGATCAACGAGAGGACAACGTCGGCTACCGCTTATGCGATGGCCCAGTTCATCAATGGCGTCGCGATTGCGGGTAAGGCGCCGGGCTTGCAGAACGCGGCGGCGACGTTGCGCAACCTGGTTGACGTTACCAGCGGAGAAGCAGGGTTCGTTCTGGCCAATCCGCCCAATGGCTTGAGCACTTCGACCATGCGTGAATTCAACTCATTGGCGAATCTGCTGGCGGGCTGCGTCCGCGCCTCCGCACCGGCGCCGTGCGCGTCTCTGTTTGGCTTAGCAACGCCGCCCGGCGGCACTCCTCCTCAGGACACGCTGCAGGCAGCGGTCAATATTGCCCATTTCCCCTGGCAGAATGCAGTATCGCTGTTCGATCTCTCACAGGCGGTAGCGCCGTACAGACCGGCGTTGCCCTCGGCGCCGGATGCCTGGACGCTGGCGATCAGCTATAACGGCAACGGCCATGAATTCGACGGCCCGGGGAATATGGCCATCGATAAGGATGGCAACGTCTGGTCGACCAATAACTACACCTACAACAGCGACCCCAAGCAGCTTGCCTGTTCCGGTGAAACGCTGATCAAGCTCACGCCGACCGGTATCGATGCACCCGGTGCGCCCTACAGTGGAGGCGGCATCAATGGCGCCGGATTCGGCATCAGCCTTGATCCCGATGGAGACGTGTGGGTCGGCAATTTTGGGTTCGAAGGAGAGGACCGGGACAGCTCGGGCCCCCAATGTCCTAAACCTCCCGCAGACAGCGTGTCCAAATTCAACCCTGATGGCACGCCTATTTCCGGCGACAACGGCTATACTCAGGGGCCCATCTCCTTCCCACAAGGAACGGCCTCGGATCAACAAGGCAATATCTGGATTGCCAACTGCGGCAGCGCAAGCGTCACGCGATTTGCCAAGGGAAATCCGGATGATAGTCTGCAGTTCGGCGGGATTGGACTCGTCGACCCATTTGGCACCGCGATCGACGGCGACGGAAATCTTTGGGTTACGGGCAATGGCAGCGATAGTGTCGCGGCTCTTGCCTCGGATGGCAGTATTCTGCCCGGGTCTCCATTCAGTGGCGCAGGCATTTCAGCGCCTCTGGGCGTTGCTGCCGATAGTCTCGGCAACGTATGGGTAGCAAACTCGGGTGTCATTCCCTTATCGGCAGTTTGCGACGCGGACCCGAAAGCGAAACTTCCCGGAAAACCTTCCGTAACGGAGATAAGCAGGGGCGGCAAGTCCATGCGCAAGTTCACGGGAGGCGGACTGATAGTACCCTGGGGCATCGCCGTGGATGGCAATGACAACATCTGGGTGGCTAATTTTGCAGGCCGGCGGCTAACAGAATTTTGTGGTGCGCGACCTTCGAAATGCCCGCCGGGGTTCAAGACCGGCGATCCAATCTCTCCGGAAACGGGTTTCGGCAGCGATGCCCTGACTCGCAATACCGGAGTAGCAATTGATCCCTCGGGGAATGTCTGGCTTGCCAACAATTGGCTGGAACTGGCCGTACAGACGAACCCCGGCGGCCATGAGTTGGTGGTATTTATCGGGCTGGCAGCACCGATCAAAACCCCTCTGATCGGCCCGCCACAGCAACCGTAGAGGGCGACGGAGGGCCAGCTTCCATCGGTGCAGGCAGTTGAACGCTTCCGCATCTCGTCGCTGGTCAACGCGGATAGAACACCGATCGAAAGAAAAAATTGGCCCGAGAGTTTACCCGAGCGAAGCAACACGTGCATTCTCGTTGACTTGCCTCGAATCCGTGTCCGGTCGGCAAGAATCTGCGGCGGGGCTCTTCTATAATTCACCTTCATCCCGTCGAACGCCGGCCACCATAGCATTGACCAAGTGGGAAGGCGAGGCAAGAAAGTATGCATTCTTTGATGAACTCTCCGATCCTTGTTTTTATACTCTCGTTTCTGGTTTTGTCGTTCTCGACGCGAATCGGCGTCTTCTTTCGCAAGAGGCGGCAGAAAATGGAAGGGGACGAACGCGAAGATTTCGACGTAGTCCTCGCCGGTGCCCTGACTCTGCTGGGCCTTATCATCGGCTTCAGCTTTTCGATGGCAGTGAACCGGTACGATCAGCGCAAGAATTACGAGGAGGCGGAGGCCAATGCGATCGGCACAGAATATGTCCGGGCCGACCTCCTGCCCGCCGCTGATGCCCCCAAGGTGCGGGCCCTGTTGAAAAGCTACCTCGATCAGCGCATTCTGTTTTACCGGACGCGCGATGAGGTCGAGCTACGGCAAATCAACGCCAAGACCGCCCAACTACAAAACGATTTGTGGGCCGCGGTTCGCGCGCCGGCCACGGCCTCGCCGACACCGGTGATCGCCCTCGCCGTCGCAGGCATGAACGACGTTTTGAACTCGCAGGGCTACACCCAGGCTGCCTGGTGGAACCGCATCCCGGTTGCGGCCTGGGAGTTGATGGTGGCGATCGCTATCTGCTGCAGCCTGTTGCTCGGTTATGGTGTGCGACGTCCGGAAACAGCAAGGATCATTATTCTTGTCCTGCCACTGGTGGTGTCGATTTCGTTTTTTCTGGTAGCAGACATTGACAGCCCGCGCGGCGGGATCATCCGCGTGCGGCCGCAGAATCTCGTTAGCCTGGATGACTCTCTGCACGGGCGCTGATGCGGTGATTCGCCTTATTCCAAGTGGAACAGCCCTTGCGTTCCCTGCGTATACACTCATTAGATTGGCTCCATACGAGGGATTCTTTTGATCAACCAAACTGACGGCTTGGCGCCTGTACCCGACGCAACGCTTATTTCCGCCGAATCGATCGCTCCTCCGCCGCGGCTCTCGCAGGATCCCCCTCAGGCTCTAATGATGCACGGCGTCTTCATCGGCAGAGACGGGCTCCGGGCCGGCTGGAGCTTGCTTATTTTCGTCGCTCTCTTCGCGGCCATCATCGCCTGTGTGAACACCGTCGCCCACAAGCTTCACCCTCCAACTCCGCATGCCGCGAACGCCACTTTTGAAATGATCGCCTCGCCTCGCATTTTCATCGAAGAGGCGATTCCCTTCCTTGTGGCGATTCTGGTCGCGTGGATCATGTCGAAGATTGAAGGGCGCCGTAACTCCGTCTATGGCCTGGGCGGCGACCGCATGCTCTCGCTCTTCCTGGGCGGCCTGGCCTGGGGAATCACTTGTATATCGCTGCTGGTGGCAGCTCTCCTGAAGACTGGACTACTGGTGATCGACGGTCGCCTGCTCTCAGGCAGCGCTATTTTCCGTTTCGGAGCCGTCTGGCTGATTGGCTTCCTTCTGGTTGGCCTGCTCGAAGAGTTCCTCACTCGCGGCTACGTCCAGTACACGCTTTCGCGCGGCCTCACCGGCATTTATCAATGGTTGTTCAAGACCCGCCATAGCGCGACGCTGGGCTTCTGGTCCTCGGCGGTCATTTTCTCGTTCCTCTTTGGACTGGGACACAGCAAGAATCCGGGCGAGTCGCCCATCGGACTGCTGGCGGCCGGCCTGGCGGCGATGGTCTTCTGCTTCAGCCTCTGGCGTACCGGATCTCTCTGGTGGGCAATCGGATTCCACACTTCGTGGGATTGGGGACAATCCTTTTTGTACGGAGTGGCCGACAGCGGCGCCATGGTCAAGCCCCGTCTCCTTGCCACCCACCCGGCAGGTCAACCAGTTCTGAGCGGCGGCACCACGGGCCCCGAAGGCAGCATCTTCATCATCGCCGTCCTGGCCGTGGTGTGCCTCATTATTGTTTTGACGCTGCCGCGGCGGGTGCAGGGCGGTGACCACATGTTGGTTGAGCCGGCGGGATCGCAGCGAGCCTAGTCGGTGGCAAGTAGAAGCCAAACAAGAATTCGCCGCAGATTGACGCGGATTTTCGCAGATTCAATCAGCCCAGAGAGATCTGGCACCTTGGCAGTGCTTCATTGCTGTGATTCTTTGTCTCTGGTCGCTCTGCGTCTGTCAGCGTTATTCAGCGGCGAAGTTGTGCCTCCGGTATGATGCGCAAGAGCCCTACATCGGAACCTTGTCTATCTGCGTGCCATTCACCTTTTGCAATACGTCTTGAAGTTGCTTCACCAACGGCTGGTCAGGATCGGCAAATCCGGCTTTTTCGGTTGACCGCCACAGATAGTTCCCGTCGCGCCACGACCGCCGGTCATAGACGGCAAGGATATCCTCGGACGGGCGGCTTTCCACCGCCACGATCATGTCCGCTTGTTCGGCACGGTACACAATCGTGTAGTGGCTGTCCTGGGCAAGAGCTCCCTGCACCTTGTCGATGGCGCGGCGGTCTTCGGGCAGCGGATTGTGCGAATATTCCGAACCGTCAAAACTGGTCACGTACACAAAGCGGGCGTTGTGCAATGGCGCCAGGAAACCAAGGTTATCCTTCGAAGCCGCTTCTAAGGCCCGCACGCGGCATCTAATAAGTGGCACTCAAATAAAATTCATGGACGTGTAAGTAATGAAGTTCTATTTCCTTCGCCTCGCGGCCATCCTCTTATTATTGGCTGGCGTGGCGGTTGCTGAAGATTCAGCGCAAACAGCTCCGACAATAGATTTGGGATCGACGGCTACTCAGCAGAACAGCCAACCGACTCCAGCCACACCCGCTCAAGCCGGCCAGCAGCCGAGCCTGACTTGGCCGGCCGGCGCTCCTGCTGGTTCCTCGCCTGACGAGTCGGTGACCGCGGAACCAGCAACGGGTGAGCGCGAAGGCCACCAGCGCATAGGGTTTGTCGTCCCGGCCTTCGGGGTTACCGACAACCCGAACGCTACCGCCTTGTCGCCACGGCAAAAATTCTCGCTGTTTGCGCGCAGCGCCTTCGATCCATTCGTCTTCGTGGCCACGGGCCTGCAGACCGGAGCGAGCCAGATGGAAAACGAGTTTCCGGAATACGGCCAGGGCGCGGTTGGCTATGTAAAACGGTACGCATCGGCTTTCACCGATGCGGTCGACGCCAATTTCATGGGAAATTTTCTGTGGCCTGTCATTCTGAAAGAAGATCCGCGTTACTTCCGGATGGGTAAGGGAAGCTATCAGCGGCGCCTGCTTTATTCCCTGGAACAGGAGGTTTGGTGCAAGACCGACAGCGGCGCCCGGACCGTCTGCGGCGCAAACGTCCTGGGTGCATTCTCCGCCGGCGCAGTCTCCAATCTCTACTACCCGCGCGAAGCGCGGGGACTCGCCCTCACCGCAAGCCGCTCCAGCATCAGCATGGGCTTCGGATCGATGGGAAATTTGGCCGTGGAATTCTGGCCGGATATGGATCGCTGGCTGCATCGCAAGCGGTCGAAGCAGCCGGAATCGACGCAAGAGTGGTAGACCTTTCTAACCAAGACTGTTAGTTCTGACAGTTACCTTCGCGCCCGAGTGCCTATAGAATGCTCTCGTACGCACAAATTTGCCCGGATGGTAATCCCATTCGGCGCTGAATGAGTTCAGTGATATCAATGCACGTCCGAGGAGAGTCTTCATGAATCGAGCTACCGCCAGTGCCAGTGCGACGGCGTCCCGTCGCGGAAACCGTAAACGTACGCCGTTCCTTGCTGCAGCGGTGCTTGCAGCTATCATCGTCGTCCCGGCATTCGCCCAAATGGGCGGAGGCGGAGACATGCAGCAGAAAATCGCGGCCTTAAAGCAGTCAGTCGCGGAAAACCAAGCGAAGCTGCACCATTTTCAATGGATGGAAACCCAGGCCTTCACGCTAAAGGGTGATCCAAAGCCGTCCAAGCAGTTCTCATGCTTTTACGGGCCTGATGGCAAGGAGCAGAAGAACCTGATCAGCCCCCCGCCGGAACCACCTAGCGGAGGAAGAATGAAGCAGCGGGTAATCGAGAAAAAGAAAGAAGAAATGCAGGACTATATGGCGGGGGTCAAGACGCTGCTTGGCCTGTACGTCCCGCCCAATCCACAATTGATCCAACAGGCCGCTGAGAAGGGCAACGTTTCCGTGAGCCTGATTCCGGGGTCGCAGGACAAGCCTCTTGTGTTCAAGAACTATGCCCAGCCCGGCGATCAGATGACCATCGTTTATGACTCGGTAGCAAAGAAAGTGGTCTCGATCTCCATCAATACTTACATGGATAATCCAAAAGACGTCGTCACGCTGACGCTGCAATTTGCCAGCCTGCCCGATGGAACCAACTATGTGCAGCAGTCGGTTCTTAACGCAACCGCCAAGCAGCTTGTGGTGACAACGACCAACTCCAATTACCGGCCGATGTAAGCCGGTCCGTCCTGCTTTTGGAAACGCAGCAAATAGACCGGACCGAGGATCGCAGCGTGGTCTGGTTTCTTCCTCTCTGAACGGGGGAATCGGGGTTGTCCGAGGCTATGGGCGAACCCGCCGTGCACCTCTCCTCCCGTAGAGAGACGGGTGAATTCAGGCCTCTAGGACAGGCACATGCGGCGTGCGGCTTTCCTCCCCTAGGGAGGAACGAGAGTAGCCCAGGAGATTGGGCGCGTGGTCTTTGCGCGCCCGTTCTCCTGGGTAACCTGCCCGTGAAAGTCGAAATCCCGCAAGGGACGGCCGAAACTGGCGCCTTGGGCAGTGGATACGATCAGCGAAATAATTACCAGACAAAGGGGGTCCTCATGATTCGTGCCACCGGCACACCTTGCTGCAAAGCAAAACTCACGCCGTTCCTTGCCGGGGCGGTGTTTGCAGCCATCATCGTCGTCCCGGCGTTCGCTCAGATGGGCAGCGCGGGCGGAGAACTGCAGCGGAAACTCGCGGTCTTAAAGCAGTCCGTTGACGAGAACCAGCAGCGGCTGCACCATTTTCAATGGACAGAAACCCAGGCCTTCGTGCTCAAGGGTGAACCAAGGCCTTCCCGGCAGTTTGTGTGCTCGTACGGCCCCGACGGCAAGGTGCACAGAAATTTGATCGGCCCCCCGCCGGAATCGCCCAGTGGCGGAAGGAAAGAGAAGGCTATCGAGAAAAAGAAAGAAGAGATGCAGGATTACATGGAAGGGGTGAAGATGCTCCTTGGCCTGTACGTGCCACCCGACCCGCTCTCTTTGCAGCGGGCGTTCGATAAGGGCAACGTCTCCTTGAGCCTGTTTCCGGGAGCGCAGGATAAGTCATTCGTCTTCAAGAACTATGCCCAGCCCGGCGATGAGATGACGGTCACATTTGACTCAGCGGCAAAAAAAGTGGTCACAATCAGCGTGAACACCTATATGGATGATCCGAAAGACGTCGTGGCCTTGACGATCCAGTTTGCCAGCCTGCCTGATGGAACCAACTACATGCAACAGGCGGTGGTTAACGCAACCGGCAGGCAAATCGTAGTCACATTGACCAATTCCAATTACCAACCGGTGTAAGCTGCATTTTCCCTCAGCAGGGGAAACGAGAATAGCCCGAGAGAATGGGCGCGCAGGTTTTGCGCGCCCATTCTCCTGGGTAACCTGCCCGTGCGAGTTCAAGTCCCGCAAGGGACGGCCGAAGATGGCGCGCCTGGCAGTAAATGAGATCATTGACATCAATGCCAGGCGAAGGAGAGCCTTTAATGAATCCAACTAACGCCATTACGTGCGTGACACCCGGTGTTCTCGGCACACGTCGCACCAATCCTATGCGCACCACGCTCTTTGCTGTAGCGGTGCTTGCCGCCATCAGCGTCTTCCCTGCGTTTGCGCAAACGGGCGAAGGCGGAGACTTGCAGCAGAAAATCGCCGCCTTGAAGCAGTCAGTTGCGGCAAACCAGATGAAGCTGCATCGTTTTCAATGGACAGAAACCCAGGCTTTCACGCTCAAGGGTGATCCAAAGCCGTCCAAGCAATACTCATGCTTTTATGGCCCTGACGGCACCGTTCAGAAGAACTTGATCAGCCCCCCGCCGGCGCCACCCAGCGGAGGAAGACTGAAAAAGAGAATCATCGAGAAGAAGAAAGATGAATTGGAAGACTACATGGCGGGGGTCAAGACGCTGCTCGGCCTCTACGTGCCTCCTAATTCTCAGTTGATCCAACAGGCCTTCGATCGGGGCAATGTCTCCGTGACGCTAATTCCAGGGTCGAAGGAAAAACCGTTCGTTTTCAATAATTACGCCCAACCTGGCGATCAGATGAAGATCACATACGACTCGATTGCACAGAAGGTCATCTCAATCAGCATCAAGACTTACATGGACAATCCAAAGAACACGGTGTCACTTAATGTCCAGTTCAGCACGCTGCCCGATGGAACCAACTATGTGCGACAGACGGTTCTCAATGCGACTGCCAAGAAGCTCGTGGTGACCACGATGAACTCCAATTATCGGCCGACCTAGGGGCTTCGCTCGCTCGATAAGGCCAGGAAGGCGTAAGCCCCAAATGCCGGTGCGAAATCATACCCTGGCTTCGCTCGCTTTGGCTCCGCTTGCTTTGGCTTGTTTGGCTTACCTTAGACGCCCGTATTGAAAACAAAGGGGTTCTTGGGGTGTCAATATACTTCGCTGACTCAATGACTTAGCGAACCTCACGGTTATGCGGTACGTCCATTCGATACTCGCTGGTGTTATTACACCAGCACTCGACCCGTTTGGAATGAGCCTAGACCGACAGTTTGGAACCAATTGTTCAAAGGAAATGCGTTCCTGCTCACACGGTTTAGGTCTACAGCCGAACCCGAAGGATTTCCAGTGAGTTACACTCGCCTGCTTTCCGATGACCATTACATTATGCCCGACGCCGTGGCTGTGCCGCTCCTGCTGCCCAACTCTGCAAGCGCGAAGAACAGAAAGTCTCAAAAGAAGCAGGGCAAGAACGATAAGCAACTCTCAGCATTCGCACATGACGTGGAACCAGTTCCGGATGCCCCGGTCCCAAGCGCGTCCGCAGGAGCCGCAGAATGGGCATCGATTATCGGTGCTTCGAAGTTTCACGAGTGGATGTGGATGCATGTGCTCTCGGTGTCCACCTCGATCGCGTACCTGAAGGAGAACGCAGATGACGTAAAGCAGGACTGGCCGCGCATCCCGCTACCAAATTCCAAACCTCTGCTGGAAGCCTCCGCCACGCTCGGCCGCAAGATCGCGGAATTGCTCGACACCGAAGCGCCCGTAGCTGGCGTAACGAGCGGTAAGATGC
>JBEKOS010000085.1:0-11554 GCA_049521535.1 Terriglobales bacterium
CCAGGTGACTCCCGCGAGCCTAAATCTGGCCTTTGAAGACCTGCATATCCCAGTGGACAGTACGACTCAGATACACGCCTGGTGGGTTCCCGCCGAGAAACAGTCGGCCAAGGTGATCCTATACTTCCACGGGAATGGGGAAGTCTTGGAATCGGAGGCGGGGACTCCAACTGCTGAGGCACCGCTGCTCCATCAGACCGGTGCGAACCTGCTGCTGGCTGATTATCGTGGATATGGCGGCAGCAGCCCCATTCAGGCCAGTGGTCCTCGGACCGCAGAAGATGGACGCGCTGCGATGCGCTACCTCATCGAGCAACGTCACTTCTCCTTATCTGATATCTACATCGCGGGTTGGTCCATCGGTTCGGGCGTCGCCGTTCAGCTTGCCGTCGAGTCGCCGCACTCAGCCGGGCTCATTTTGCTCAGCCCCATTTCAAGCATCTATGATGTCGCAAACCAGGACTTGATCTACAGCACCGTGCTTCGACCGGGTCAATGGATCGACAACACCAACAATTTCGGAAACAAGAACAAAATCGCAAGCGTGCACATGCCCGTTCTTATTGTCTCGGGGACCCTGGACACAATTGCGGCCCCTTGGATGCCCAAGCTGCTTTATGATCGCGCCAACCAGCCAAAAGCTCTGCATATGCTGGAGGGCGTTGAGCACAACGATTTGTGGGATAAAGGAGACGGAACGCTGGTTGGCTATATAAGAGATTTTGTTTTCGGATGGTCTGCCGGAATTGCTGCTCGTTAGCCTGGGCCCCCTGCACAGGTTGCCTCGAAATTCCAGTTTGTATGTGCCGCTTAATCTTTGGCGTGACATCGCTATTACACTCAAGCCTAGGTCTGAGCGAAAACGCTTGGTCTAGCGTTACGAAGCGCCTTTAGTTCGTCCAGTGGTGCGAGAAAACGAGACAGGTCGCCCTCGAGATGGCCCACCCCACCCTCATCGCTCCGGCTCGTGGAGCGACAGGGTGGGATGAGTAAGGAAGCGCGATTCGCGCATTCTGTGGCGCTGGCCTCCAGTGTCTGCTTCTATTTCGCCGGCGCGAGAATCGCATCCAGGCGGTCCGGAGTCGTTTCCACTCTCTCCAGGTGCGGGTAGCGCATTCCACCGTGGTAGTCCAGCGGGATGGTGACAAACTCGTCCCCGCGCTTGAACAAGAGCCTGATCGGCTCGGTGTTTTTCTCCGCCGCAACGATGGCTTCACGCAGCACCGCGGCGGTGTACTTCTGATCGTTGACCGCTTGCAGTTGCATATCCGGCGTTATGCCGGCTTTGAATGCGAGGCTGCCCCACCAGACCTGTTCGAGGCCGCCATGGGAATCGGGGCTATCCTCTCCTCTCATCGAGAAGCCCAGTGACGTGGCAAAGCTCGCTCCGCGGGCATTTCCAGCCTTCTTCCACCACTCCGGTTCGTGGTCGTTGTATACCAGCCGGTAGCCGCCCAGCGTAAATCCGTTTTCCGGAACGTTGGGATTGACTTCGTAGACGCGCGCACGGAGAAATCCCGCCCAATCGTATGGCTGCACGGAATTCAGCGCTTTCACGATGTCATCCAGCGTATAGGTAACGGTGATGAAGCTTCCGTTGCCAATCCCAAAAAAGAGCTTCGCGAAATCGTCCAGCGACTTCTCGCCATTGCTTAGCTCGCGGATCTTCGTGTCGGCGTCGAGCCAGATCAAGTCTGACTCCGGGTAGTAGTCGTACGAGCGTTGCCAGCTTGGCCAGGCCTGCTGGGAAGAGCGCGAGGACATAATTGCCTGGTTGGTGGTGTCTTCGAGGGAGCGCCAGGTACGTCCGGGACTGATTTCGAAGCTGGCGCCGATTTGTGCCCACATATCACGGGCCTGCTCGGGAGTGCGCATTCCCGAACGCGCCGTGAGGACGTTGCCGTAATAATCTGTCAGGCCCTCATACACCCATAGCAGGTCGTTGCGCATCGGCACGTTGAAATTGGGGGTCCACAAGTCGGCAGGTCGGCGGAACTTTCCGTTCCACGAGTGCGTGTACTCGTGGGGCAGCAGGGCCCGGCCGCCAACTCCGGCGCTCCAGTCGGAAAAGTAGTTGGCGCGGGAGCCATCCTCGCTCGATTGGTGGTGCTCCAGGCCTTTGCCGCTGACTATGTCGCTGACGGAAAAGAGAAAATCGTAGTGATCGTAATGATGCGAAGCGAACAGCTTCTGCGCCTCGATCACCAGGTTCTTATGGTATTGCAGTTCTTCCGCGGTCATCTCCAGATCGGCAGGCTTATCGGCGAAAACATCGAGGTACACGGGATTATCCGGCCCTGTAGACAGGTCCACCCGCTTGAAGTTGGCGCCCGCATAGAGCGGCGAGTCGACCAGCGTGTTCAGCGTCGTCTCCTTGAATTGGACCAGGCTGCCGCTCTTCGACTTCACTTCGAGCGCGCAGGCGAATCTCCATCCTTCCGGCAAACGCAACGACGGTTCGAACTTGATGTCTCGCGAGAAGTATCCCGCCGGATAGAGCAGCACGCTTTCCCAGGTGACGTCGGCGAAGGTTGCGGATATACGGCCGCGCTTTGGATCGATCGGGGCCAGGTACTGGAAATTCAGGTCCAGCGTCGTCGCATCCGGCAGCTCCTCGACATGGAAGGCGTGCATGTTCACTTTGTCGCGCACCCAGGGGACGCGTTTGCCGTTCGCCGTAACCACCAGGCCGGCAAGCGCATCCACCGGGATCGCCGGCGAGTGCGCCCCGGGAAGCCATTCCGGGTAGAGCAGCGTAACGTCGCGTCCTTTGACCGGAATCGACTCATGTACCTCCAGCACACGATCCGTGATGTTGGTCACATCGACGGCCAGGGAAATCGTGCCGGGATAAGGCTTGTCCGCTGGAGCGGCGATTGGCGCAGGCATTGGCGCAGGCTGAGGGCCCGCCGATTTCTGCCCATAAGCCGCGATAGTGAAAGCAATGGCACCGGCGAAAAGCGCCGCCGCGCCTCGACGACAGAGTAAGGAATGCGTCACAAAATTCTCCAGAACTCCAGAAAATACTCTAAAACCTTTTGTAGGCTAAAGTCTCTGCTTTCTGTCCCCGTTCTCCGTTCACGCGCGCGGTGGACAGACTAAGGGGATCAGCTCGCGCTTATTGCGGCGGTAAACTCGAAAATCCGCTTCGTCCACCGTGACGATAGCGTGGCGCGGATAAAGCTCGCTCATACGGATCAAACATAGATCGGCAAAATCCGGTCTGCGATCCGCGTACCTTGCCGCCAGTTGCTCCAGCGCAGTGAGGTTCCGTGAGGCATCAAACGCCAGGCGTAGCATCTCCGACTGCAAAAGCGACAGCACGTAAGCGCTGGAACCCAGATGGAACGCCGCTTCGCTAAGAACCGCCTCACAGGTTAAGAGGGGCTCGGTGATTGACCGGGCCAGATTCCCCGCCCAGTCGTGGTGCCGGTCATGCCGGTTTCCGACCGCTACTACGAAACCCGTGTCGGCGATGGCCTTCATCGCCGTGAGTAACCCTTTCGAGATGAAAGATCGGGAAGGCCGCTTATCGCCCCGATGAGGTGCGAAAATCGTTGGCCTCCGCTCTCGGTTTTGGCCCTTTCCAGTTGCTCGCGAACGATTCTACCGGCCGGAAGGCCAGTTCGGCGCGAAGTTGCTTTTAGCCATTCTGCCAGCTCCGGCGTGAGTCGGATTGTGAGAGTAGTACTCATTAGGCAAAATTGTAACACAGCCTGAATTCCCCCCACTTGGCTCTGCGGACTCGCACGGCGGGCAATCGGCCGTACCTCCGGGGTCCGCAAAGAGGTTACTGTTATCGGCTCACCATCCAGAGCCATGAATTCCAATTCATAGCCGCCCCCGGCGTGGACCATGACAACAGTTCCCCCGTCTCAGCCCTTCAGGCCATGTTCGGGCAGATCATGGGCAAGCACGGCGAGCTCATGTTCGCTAAACATTATTTTTTTCAAAGCGGATATGTGGTAACAAACCTGGGCAAATCTCCTCCGGCTTCGACAAACCAATTCGACCTGATCCTCGGATTCCCGACATCAGGTGTCGCCATCACCCCATCTAAAATGTACCGTGGCTGGCAACGATCGAAATGGTTCCGGAGTAGGTTCTGCCAGACTGCACCCTGGCGCTTGATCTCTACTCCCACCGAAACACCCGGGAGGAGAGTGCCGTGCAGACCACAAAAACGATTACCAGAGCCACGACGTCGCCAATGTGCGCTGACCACGCCTCACCTTTCCAGATTCCTCCGAGCAGCGATACGGCGTAGGTCAGCGGTACCACTCGCGACACAGCCCGGAGCGCGGGCGACAGCGACTTTATCGGCGCGAACAGCCCGCACACGGCCAGCATGGGATACAGGATGGCCGCGCCCACCGGTTGTGCGAAACGCGCTGTTGGCACAAGGCTCGCAATCAGAAAACCGATTGACAGGATGCTCCAGGTGCTGATCAGCAGTGCCATCGCAAAGCCGAAGATGGGAACATCAACCGGGACCGGATAGTAGCGCTTGCCCGCCACCACCATTAATGCCATGGTGACCAGGGTCAGCGCCAGCTTGACCAGAACATGGGCCGTAAGAATTGTCTGGGGGCGGAGCGGCGTGGCCCGGAGCCGCCGGAGAATGCCGCCCTCACGATAGATCGAGATCACGGTAACCAGCGACAACACTCCACTGAGCGCGATCAGCACGGACACGACAACCGGCAGCTTAACGCGTATGAAACCAGTGGCGGCCGCGGCGCCGGTCATGCGGCCGCCGCCGAACCACCGGCCCGCTACCAGAAACACCACGACTGGAAGGATGATGGAGCCGAACGCCCCCAGCGGTTCGCGCAGGAAGATCTTGATCTCCAGCCAGGTCAGTTTCCCAAGTCCGCGGAACATGCTTTGTCTCTTCCTCTCCCCGTCCCTGCTAATCGCGAATCGAATGGCCGGTTACCTTCAAAAAGACGTCTTCCAGGCTGGGCAGCACCGTGCGGAAATCGGTGACGCGGATGCGGTTCTCCGAAAGACAGTGGATCACCTCCGTCACGAAATCGTTGCCCGGCCCCTGCAGCGTGAATTGGGCGCCTTGCCGCGTCACCGCCGCCACGGAGGGAATAGCGCGCAGCCTTTCCTCGGCGAGCGCGTTGTCGGTGGTCAAGACGACGGCCTGGGTGGGGCAATGCCGCCGTACCAGCTCCGCAGGGCTGCCGATGTCAATTATCTTTCCGTGCTCGATAATCGCCACCCGGTCGCACAACCGCTCGGCCTCCTCCATCAGATGCGTAGTGATGAAGACCGTCTTACCCCGGTCCCGGATGCCGCGCACCAGGTCCCAGATCGCCCGGCGCGACTGAGGGTCGAGCCCGGTGGTCAACTCATCCAGAAATACGACCTCTGGATCGTTGATGAGCGCCAGGGCGATGAACAGCCGCTGCTTCTGCCCGCCGGAAAGCGTCAAGAACCACGCACCCCGTTTGCCGGCGAGCCCGAGCTGTTCCAAGAGCCTGTCGCCGTCCACCGTCTTCGGGTACAGCGACGCCCACAGATCCACTGCCTCCCAAACCTTGATTCTCTTCTGAAGCTGCGCCTGTTGAAGCTGCACGCCAATGCGATTCTGTAGCTGATACACGTCGCGGAACGGATCCAGCCCCAGCACCGAAATGGCGCCGCAGTCCGGTCGGCGCATGCCTTCGATGCACTCCATGGTCGTAGTCTTACCCGCGCCATTGGGTCCGATCAATCCGAAGATTTCACCCTGGTTAACTTCAAACGAAACATCGGAGACCGCCACGGTGGTCCCGTAGGTCTTGCGGATGCCAACCACTTGAATGACTGGACCAGGAGTTCCGGAAACATCCATTGTTTGCCTGTCGGCCATTCTTACACGGTCACGTTGATCTTCTCCTGAATGACGCTGACGTCCGGTCTCGCCGACCAGTCCCGGTGTCTTTCAAGATCTTCACCACGGCAAGGATGGTGTTCCAGTTGCGCGTGATCGCCGTCGCGCCGAAAAGCTTGTCGAGCTGGCCGAGGTAGCCGATCGTCCTCATCTGGCGGCGGTACACTCCAAAGACGAATTGGCCCCTCGACGCGAGAACCCGTACGAACCACCCTTCATTTGGCGGAAGGGCAAATGGAGTGTCCGCCGGGCCGTGGCAGGCCCTGGATAGGATGCTTACGAATCGCACAGTATCGCCGTGTGACAGTTCGTTTCCAAACGGATTCTCTGTTTCCAGGCGGATAAAGTCGCGCCCGTCGCAAAACGCGACTTCCACCTCGAAGGGCAGTTGCTTGAGCAGTGCCGCACGGAAATTGGTGACGGATCCGGGCTTCCGAACGACGAATGTTCCGGCAGCGCCCACATTCACGACCTCATAGTCGCTGAGCTCGTTTGCAAGCACGGTGGGGCGAAATGTCCTGTGTCCTCCAACGTTGACACCGCGGAGGAAAACGACGAGAGCCATACCTGTCACCGGTTCGCCAGATTCTTCATTTCGACTGCCGCTTCCGCGCGGCGGGAGTTTTCGCTCGCGAGGCCCGTGTAGCCTTTTTCCGGGGCCGAGTGCGCGGCGCAGCGCCTACCTCGTATTCATTCTGCACCAGGCCTCCGTTATAGGAGCGCGTCGCCACGTGGCGAAGAGGGATGTCGCGCGGCACCGGGCCAAACAACGGGATGCCGGCACCGATAAGTACCGGCACGCGTGTGATTACCAACCGGTCGATGAAACCGGCTGCCAAAAATCGCTGGATGGTGATGCCGCCGTCAATGTAAGCATGCTTGAGGCCGCGGGCTTTGAGATGCGAAACAATTTCGTCCGGTTCGCCCGACATCTGCTCGACTACCCCGCCTTTGACCGGTGAGAAATCGATCGGACGGCTGCTCAGCACGACCACCGGTTTCCTGCCGTAAAACCACTTACCGAATGTCAACACGACCTCGAAGGTATTGCGCCCGATAACCACAACGTCGACGCTGTCGTAGAATTCATCAAAGCCGTGCGGCTCCTGCTCTCCGGTTCCCAGGAAATCAAGCGCATGATTCGGCCGGGCAAGAAAACCATCGACGCTCACCCCGCAGAAAACCGAGAGCTTCATGCCGTGCCTCCTGATCGGAATCACTTGAGTCTAGTTGTCCTGACATGCCGCGCGCAAGAAGCTCAAGGTGTGTGGGATGTCACATCTCCAGCCGCGCGCCCATCGTGCGAACACGGCTCACATGTGCCGTCCCTCCGGGACTCGGGGCCAATTTGCCATGTCAACCCAGGACTGCTGTCCTGGGCTAACGAATTCCGTCCCTGCGGGACTCCGCTCATCGCGCACAACCTGGTATTTATGAAGTTCAGCAACGCGCCGTCCCGCCGCCGTGCTCCAGCGCCGGCGGCGCGAATCGTTAGCTACGGGCGGCAGCCCGTGGAAATCGTACCCACGATGATCGAGCTCCGGAGGGGCGGCACTAAAATAAATGTGTCGTCCCCTGGGTCTCGAGGACCGCTGGGAATTAAGCCGAATCCAACCTTGCTGTGAAGGTAACGACGGCGGTACCTGGCCGCGATAAGACAATATTCAATGCATCAACGGAGCCTAATCATGCAATCCAAAACTCCCCCATTGCTCTTCGTCAGTGGCGCAGCGGCACTCTTATTCTCCGCCGCGATCGGAGTTGTTGCTCAATCGACGCCGGGTCGCTCCCTGCTGGCGCTTTCCAAACGGGACCACACGCTCGCCATAGTGGACCCGAAAACCCTGCAGGTCGTGGCCCGCGCCCCCGTCGGCGTCGATCCCCACGAGGTGATCGCGTCTTCCGATGGGAAGACCGCTTATGTCTCGATCTACGGTGGCGGCCGCTACCATGCGCTATCGGTTATCGACCTGGTGGGACAGAAGGCGCTGCCCGACATCGATACCGGAGCCTTGAATGGCCCGCACGGACTCGCGTTTGTTGGAGGAAAGGTCTGGTTCACGGCCGAAGGCGCGAAGGCCGTCGCCAGCTTTGATCCGGTTTCCGCCAGGATCGATTGGATCATGGGCACGGGCCAGAATCGGACGCACATGCTCTACGTCACCCCGGACGAAAAGCAGATTTACACGACCAACGTCAGCTCCGGGACGGTGAGCATCCTGGAAAAGGTCACGCTTCCGCCGATGGGCCCGCCTCCGGGTGCGCGCCCGCCCGATGGCTCGCAGCCTCCTCCGCCCCCGCCAGGAGGGAATCAACCGCGCATGGATTGGAATCAGACGGTGATTCCGGTAGGCAAGGGAGACGAAGGATTTGATGTATCGCCCGATGGACGCGAGCTATGGACGGCGAATGCGCAGGACGGCACCCTCTCCGTGGTTGACATCGCGGCCAGGAAGGTGAGGGCCACGCTGGACGCGAAGACCTTCGGTGCAAACCGGCTGAAGTTCACCCCGGATGGAAAGCTGGTGCTGATTTCAAGTCTGCGCGACGGGGATCTGGTCATCTACGATGCAGCGTCGCGCCAGGAATTCAAGCGGGTGAAAATCGGCCACGGAGCGGCGGGCATTCTGATGGATCCGGAAGGCAATCGTGCCTTTATTGCCTGTGGCCCTGACAATTACGTCGCGGTCGTGGACCTGAAGACGCTGGCGGTCGCAGGTCACATCGATGTTGGCGGCGAGCCGGACGGATTGGGCTGGGCGATCCGGCCGTAACTGCTGCTTAACGCGAAAGGGACCGGTGGCTTCCCACCAGACTGGATGCAACGGATGGGGGGAGACACCGATTTACCTAGAGTGCCACAATGAGTTGCATTCTTGCAGTTAGCGTCCGGAGGACATATGAATGCGAAACACCAAATCGCATTCGTGCGCGTAGGGAATGACCCACAGCCGGCGGTTGCCCGATCTTCCGGCGAGCAGAAATGGCTTAGATCAGAGAGGCTTCAAGTCAGCCACCATCCAGGTGGCCCCTGTAATAAGGAGAGTCAAGCCGAATTCGGACCAGTTCAGATGCGACTCTGGGTGAGCGATCAGGCGCGGAATCCAAACCAGCACACCAAAGAGTGCCAGCATGAGGGTCATCAGGCGTAACGCAAGCTGTGCCTGGCGGTTGATGAGAATCGCAATCGCCGCGAGTGCAAAGGCGACTGTCGTGAGCTTGGCCCAAAACATCTGATTGGGCGGAAGCCACGTTGGTACCAGTTCCGCAGTCTCGGCACGGTAGAGCATCTGGCTAAGCGTAAAGGACATGGCGCAGACCCCGCTTCCCAGGCGCGCCACTCGGCCGAAGACTACGGCCCGTGCTTCATCCGTTTCCGTTGCAGCGTATAGCGCAATTGCGCCGCAGAGTAAGGAAAACTGCTCAAAGAAGCTCCCGTAATGCACATAGACGGCCGGCTCGGCGATGATGCCCGGGATACAGGCCAGCGAGAAGAGCAAATAGACGCTGCCGAGAAAGATCGACGCCAAGCGCGTGGTCCGCGCCCACTGCAACCCAACCCCGCCGGCGATTTGAGCGGCCATGAGACACCCACCGAGGATGGCGCCAAGAGGCAGGCTCCAGATCTGGCTCAGGGTTTGCCAGGTGTCGGTGTCATGCCACATCATTGCGATAACGCCGAAGAACGCCGCTGAGGCGCCGAACACGATCCGTCCGTACGACACTGTTTTCATGCGGAAAAATTAACACCCCTCGCTTCGGGCCTCAAGCAAGCTTCTGAAAGCTTAATCCTATCTTTCGAATGCATTACGTCGATTGGTTGGTATACAGTGTATACATGACGGCTATCCCCATCACTCAGAAAATCGCCATTGCCGGCCGGCGCCTGCTGGACAAAGGAGGAATCGAGGCCGTGACGATGCGCCGCGTTGCCCAGGACGTCGGAGTCACGCCCATGGCAATCTATCGCCACTACCGGGACCGGGCCGATCTCCTAAACGCTCTGGCGGACGATGGTTTCGAGCAATTGGCTGCGCGGCTGGCGAGCAGCAGATTCTCCGGCCGCGTTGAGCACCGGCTTACGAAGATGGCAGAGCTCTACCTTGACCACGCTCTCGAGAGCCCGCGACTCTTCGAGCTCATGTTCCTTAAGCCGCACCAGGGCGCCCGCCGCTACCCGCGGGACTTCGCAGCCGGCCGCTCTCCCACCGCCAATCTGATGGTGGAGGTCGTACGGGAAGGCATGGAGAGCGGCTATTTTCGCAAGGACAATGCGCTGGAGATTGTCCTGGAGATGGGTGCGCTCTCCCATGGCCTCATCATGCTCTATCTGGGCGGACGCATGAACATGACTCCCGCCCGCTTTCGCGATCTATACCGGCGCTCGTTCAGGAGGTACATCCATGGCATTCGCAACTGACAAACGGCGCAACGTCGCAGCCCTCCTTGCGGTGGCCTCGACAGCTTTAATGGTCTGGTTCGGGACCGGCCTGGAGCCCAGGTGGCCAATGCTCTGGCTGGCGCCCATTCCCGTGCTGCTTTTCGCTTCGCGCAGCTCCTGGTGGAGCGCAGGTCTTGCGGCAGGCCTTGCCTGGTTCATCGGCAATCTCAATTTGTGGAACTACCTCAAGGTGGTGGATGTCCCGGTCGTGGCCCGGCTGGCGATTTTCGCCGTCCCGGCACTGGTGTTCGCGCTTGCGGTGCTCCTCTTCCGTGCACTTATGCGGCGCGGCGCCACTTGGAGCGCACTGTTCGCCTTCCCGGCGACTTGGGTTTCCTGCGAATACCTGTTCGAGCTCATTTCTCCCCACGGCACGGGAGGCAACCTGTCCTATTCGCAGTTGAACTTCCTGCCCGTTCTGCAGTTAGCCTCGGTTACCGGACCCTGGGGCATAAGTTTTCTACTGCTATTCTTTCCTGTGGGGATCGCAATTGGTCTGCACCTTTGCAATTCGGCGCCAAAGCGTGCGCGGCGCATTGCCGGGGTCGGGCTGGGAGTGACTGTGCTAGTGCTGCTCTTCGGCGCGGTGCGACTCATGCTGCCGGTGGAAGGTCCGAAAGTAAGAGTGGGGCTACTTGCGTCCGACCAGCCCGCCAATGTGGACCCAGCCGATGAGGGCCCGGAAACCGTACGGCTGTTTCATGAATATGCCACCGAAGCGGAAAAGCTCGCTGTCCGAGGCGCGCAAGTCATCGTCCTGCCGGAAAAGCTCGGCGTGACTGTGGATCCTGATACCGGGGACACCGATGCTCTTTTTCAAGCCCTCGCCGACAGGACCAGATCCCAAATCGTCGTGGGGCTCATCCACGTAGTCCCGCCGGTGAAATACCCGGCGGTGAAATACAACGAGGCGCTCGTGTTTACAGCTGGAGCCCCGCAGCAGAGCTATCACAAGCACCACATGCTACCACCCTTTGAGTCCCCGCTAGAACCAGGCACCGAATTGACCCTGCTGGGCGAGTCTTCCGGAACGCGGGGTATCGCGATCTGCAAGGATATGGACTTCACGCCGCTCTCCCGGCAGTATGGCGAAGCAGGCACGGGTCTCATGCTTGTGCCCGCGTGGGATTTCGTCCTGGACCGGTGGCTGCATGGCCATATGTCGATCATGCGCGGAGTCGAAGACGGCTTCAGCATCGTGCGCGCCGCCAAGCAGGGGTACTTGACCA
>JBEKOS010000086.1:0-11522 GCA_049521535.1 Terriglobales bacterium
AGAATTCGCGCGCTTTCTGAATACGGATATGCCTGCCGAAACCAAGGTCTTGCTGGTTGATGACAATCCCATGGTCCTCCAGATGCTGGAACGGGCCCTGGCGCCGCTGGCTCGCGTATCCGCTGCTTCCAGTGCTGCTCAGGCTTTAGAAAAAATCTCGGCCTTATCCCCGGATTTGATTATCTGCGACTACCGCATGCCGGAAATGGATGGCCGTCAGTTGCTGGAGAACCTCAAGGGCGATCCTGCCACCGCCCGCATACCGTTTGTCCTGGCGGCTAGCCGCCACGACCTGAATGATCGGCTGAAGCCGCTGCAGGAGTCGGTGGAAGACTTTCTGGAGAAGCCCTTTTATGTTGAAGAAGCAACGCTGAGAATCAAGCGTATTTTGTACAAGATCACGCTCGAAAAACTGGCGCGTGAAGCATCTGGGGAGGGGAGAGTACGCGGTTCTCTCGCCCAAATGAATGTTATCGATTTACTGCAGTCTCTTGAAATGGGGCGCAAGACTTGCGGACTGACCCTGAGCCGCGAGAACGAACAATGCCGGCTGTTCTTCCAGGAAGGGCAAATCAATCATGCTCTCTGCGGCAGCCTGATCGGCGATGAGGCTGTATATAGGGCGCTGACCTGGGTGGAGCCAGGGGGCACATTCGCCATCGATTTTTCCGAATCCAGTCCAGAACAAACCACCACCCGTTCCACCCAGGGGCTGCTTATGGAAGGGCTGCGCCTGTTGGATGAAGCCAATCGCGACGGCGAATAATGTGACCGCATCAGGGTCGGCGGCCGTGGACACGTAGCACAAAAGGCGAGGAAAATGTCTGATCCTGTTCAGATCGACGAAGATATGGCTGAATCCATATGCAAGTCCATCCCTGGCTCCAAATCCGCATTCACGGCTGCCGTGCTCACGATCAGCGATTCTGCCCATAGCGGCAAACGGAAGGATGAATCGGGCCCTGCGGTCCGCCGAGCTTTGCAGGCGAAAGGCTTCGATCTAGTGGGTGGCGAGATCTTGCCTGACGATCGCACTGCCATAGAGAACGCATTGTTCGAATGGTGCGACAAGGCTCGATTGGTGGTCACTACCGGCGGGACCGGCATGGCCGTCCGCGACCTGACTCCTGAGGCCACGCACAGTGTGTGTGACCGGATGGTTCCCGGCATTCCAGAGCGAATGCGCGCTGCAACCATTCAACAAACACCATTTGCCGCGCTCAGTCGCAGCGCTTGCGGCATTCGCAACTCCTCGCTGATCCTAAACCTGCCGGGCAGCCCATCTGGCGCAACCGAATCGTTGGCCGCAGTTGTTGACCTATTGCCACATGCGCTGGATCTGCTTGAGGGCAAGACCGGACATGAAAGCGATGACGGGTAGCAGTTGCCAAAGGCCTGAAATCCCTGCCGCCGGCAGGTCAAGAACGACGACGGATCCGGGAAAATATCTCCGGCAAAGCTAACCGGATCGGCGTATTCGGAATTGCGAACTCATTGGCATCCAGCCAGCCGGAAGTCTTGCAGTCATATCCACGCTGCGTGTCCGGATCGATAATCCAGATGTTTTGCACGCCGAAGTTCTGGAAATCGCGAATCTTCAGTTGCAACCGGCTCAATGTATCGTCCGGCGAGAGTACTTCAATGCAAGCCACAGGAGGTTTTGTGATTACCTGTTCGACTGGCTGGTCGAGCGAGAGCAGGCAGACATCTGGAACGCGAAACCGGGTCTTGGAAACCTGTACTCTCTGCTCGGGAAGGACTTCAATGTTCCATTCTTGCTGGTGCTGGCCGAAGAAGATGATCAGCGCACCCTGCACGGCAGCATGATCGTGCTCGCCCAAGTTCCGCTCCTCGACCGTGCCATCCACATATTCGCAGTCCGGATGGTAGGAAGTTTTGAGGTACTCGCTCACCGAAATTGATGTGGTACTGGCCACGGCATGAACCTCACCATTCGCTAGCCGTATTTTACTTCAGTGGAGTTGCCTCTCGTGCCTGCAGAGATTAGAGTCCTATCTCATGGCAGACGAAGAGAATTCCGATCCGCAACCCCGTCCTTCCGCCGACGTATACGCAATCTATGGCGTCGAACCCGAGATTCAGGCCTACGCGATGGCCAAGTACTCGCGCTCCAGCCTGTCCATGAAAGAATCCCTGCGCGAGATCAGTGCGCAGCGTGCGGAAAAATTTTTAAATACGTTTTATTTCCAGTACGGCCATCGCTCCATTGCCGACCTGGCCCACATCGCATTTGCCATCGAACGGCTGTCTTTGCTGGCAGCCATCGCAGTCGCCGACGAGCAGCGTTGGGACGGGCAGGAGCGATCCACACGGTACCAGGATTTCTCGCATCCCGATTACTACATGCCCGAATTCGGCACCAATGATTTATCTGGCAATGACGAGAGTGCCCGCAAACAGTATGTTCCGACCATTGAATTTCTGTTTGCTGAATATCAGGAATTATCAAGGGCGATGCTTGACCATCTGCGTGCCCAGGTCCCGTGTCCGGCGACTATGAAGCCGGAGCAGTACGAGCGCACCCTGCGCGCCCGGGCCTTCGATATTGCCCGCTATCTGCTGCCGCTGGCCACGAACACCTCTTTGGGACAGATCGTCAACGCCCGAACGCTGGAAACTCAGATCTCGCGTTTGCTTTCCAGCCCGATGGCCGAACTGCGGGAAGTGGGCGGAAAGCTGAAAGATGCCGCCAGGAGCGCGGCCTACGATGCGAATGCGAGGCGCAAACACGATCTATACGAGGACATCGAAGATTGGGACCCGATCTGGGCTAAAGAGATGCGCGATTTTCTAGTCAGCGAAGTTCGGCCTGCGCCAACTCTGGTCAAGTATGCCGAAGCAAACCCATATTTCGCTGAGAGCCGCAAGGAACTGGAATCCGCCGCCCGTGAACTGATGGCGGGCGCTCCCGTCATGACCGTGCCAGCGGTTGATTTGCTTGACGATGACCCCATCGAGATCGAGCTTGCCGCAACGCTCCTTTACGAACACTGCCAATATCCCTACCGTCAGATTCGAGAGCATGTGGAAGCGCTAGGCGCGCGACAGCGCGCAGAGATTGTCTGCCTGGGCACCAAGCATCGCGGCAAACATGACGAATTGCTTCGCGCCTTCTATTCCGGTGAGCGGTTTCGCTTTGACATTCTGATGGACATCGGCGCCTACCGGGACATGCACCGCCACCGGCGGTGCATCCAGATTGGCCAGGACTTTACGACCGCGCATGGATACGATGTCCCTTCCGATGTGAATCTGGCCGGCTGGGGCGAGCGATACCAAAAGGCGATGACCGTGGCACGCGAGGCGGTGCTGAAAGTTGACGGCGCTGAGCCCGCAAGTGCGGCTTACATAATTCCGCTGGCGTATCGCAAGCGGACCCTGTTCAAAATGGACTTTGCGGAAGTGGTTTACATCAGCGAGCTACGCACCGCGCCTGCCGGGCATTTCTCCTACCGAAAGGTCGCCTGGGAAATGTTCGAGGCGGTGGCAGGCCGGCATCCGGAACTTGCGGGATTGTTCCGGGTGCACGACCCGAATGAGCCATCGGATTTGCTGCAAAGATGAGCCATAGGTATTCAGCGCTTAACGGCAAGCCACGTTGCTAAGAGGATTCCGGCTAATTGCTGAATACTGAAAGCTGATTGCTTCGCTTATTGTTCGCCTCGTCAGTTGCGTTGTATAATGCGCATTCAGTCCCAAGAATCCTTCGACAGGAGATTGCCATGGCGGAAACAGAACGTGAGCGGGCTTTAGGCGCGGCGCTCTCGCAGATCGAAAAGCAATTCGGCAAAGGCTCGATCATGCGCCTGGGGAACAAAGAGGCGATCGTGCCGATTGCTGTGATTCCGACGGGCGCCCTGTCTTTTGATGCCGCTCTGGGCGTGGGCGGATTCCCGCGCGGCCGGGTCGTCGAGGTCTTCGGGCCCGAATCCAGCGGCAAGACCACAATTGCCCTGCAAGTGATTGCCGAGGCGCAGAAGGCGGGAGGAATGGCCGCTTTTGTCGATGCTGAGCACGCACTCGACCCGGCCTATGCCAAGAAGCTGGGTGTGGACATTGATAACCTCTTGGTGTCACAGCCCGACTATGGCGAACAGGCCCTGGAAATTGCTGAGGCGCTGGTGCGCTCCAGCGCGATTGATGTGCTGGTGGTCGATTCGGTTGCCGCACTGGTCCCCAAGGCCGAACTTGACGGTGAAATGGGCGACAGCCACATGGGTCTGCAGGCCCGATTAATGTCTCAGGCCCTGCGCAAACTCACCGGCATTGTGTCCCGGTCGCGCACCTGCCTGATCTTTATCAACCAGATTCGCGAAAAGATTGGGGTGATGTTCGGCAATCCCGAAACCACCACTGGCGGCCGAGCATTGAAGTTCTATTCCTCGGTCCGCATCGATATCCGCCGCATTGCCGCCATCAAGGACGGCGACCAGGTGATGGGTTCGCGCACCAAGATCAAAGTGGTCAAAAACAAAGTGGCCGCGCCCTTCCGCGAGGCGGAGTTCGACATCATGTACGGTGAAGGCATCTCCCGCGAAGGAGACTTGATCGACCTGGCTGTAAGCCAGAACATTGTCGAAAAATCAGGTTCGTGGTTCAGCTATAAGAGTGACCGCATCGGCCAGGGGCGGGAGAACGCGAAGCAGTTCTTGAAGGAGAACAAAGACATCTTGGCCAAGATCGAGGCCGAAGTGCGCAAGGCGATGGGACTGGCGGCTCTGCAAACCGGGCCGGAGGTGCTGCCGGCTTCACCGGTGGAGAAAGCTACCGCTACGGCTGCGATGGGAAAGGGCACAGAGCCAGGCAAGGCTCCGTTCCGGCGCTGAGCCAATGCCGCCGAAGGTTAGACAACCTGTTTCTGAATCGCCTTTTCTATGGTTTCCTTGGGCACGTAACCGACGATTTGTTCCTGCAACGCTCCGCCCTTGAAGATCAGCAGAGTGGGAATGCCTCGAACGTTGTAGCGATTGGGAGTGGCGGAGTTCTTGTCCACGTCCATTTTGGCGACCTTCAACTTGCCGCCGTAGCTGACGGCCAATTCGTCCACGACGGGCGCCAGGGCGCGACAGGGGCCGCACCACGCTGCCCAGAAGTCCACCATGACCGGCATCTCGGATTGCAATACTTCCTGGTCGAAATTACCATCGGTAACTTCCAAAATTGCGGTGCTCGACATTATTCCTCCACTCCAAGCGATATTTGCACCGAGTCCCGCCAGTCTCTGCAACTGCATGGCGGAGCATTATTGACGAACTCTGGTGATACAAACTTAGATGCGATGAGCAAGAGAAAGTCGCGAAAGCACGGCAGGAAACAGGGAACGGTGGTGGGCGCTACAGGATTCGAACCTGTGACTTCCACCGTGTGAAGATGGCACTCTACCGCTGAGTTAAGCGCCCATGAGCGATGGCGTTATTGTAACAAAGCCGAACTGCCCCGAATCAGCTTTCCCAGTTCCGACTAGAATTGTTCCGTGGAAACAACCAGAGGTTCCCACGAAATTGAGGCTGGCGATTGGCTGGACTCTATTGACTACCAGCGCGGCCTTGATGTGTTTAATGACGGCCGGTACTTTGACGCTCACGAAATTCTCGAGGACGTCTGGCGAGAGTCGAAGGGGAATGACCGAAGGTTCCTCCAGGGGCTCATCCAGATAGCAGTTGCGCTCCATCATTATGCCAACGGGAACCTCGCCGGCGCCAAATCGGTGTTCAAGCGCGCGGAGATGAACCTGGCGTCTTACCCCGAGGGGTTTGGCGCACTGTACCTGGCGGAACTGCGCGCGACCGTAACAGAGTGGCGTCAGGCGCTTGAGAACGGCGCGCCTAGTCCTGCGCCAATCAAGTTCAGGCACCGAAGACCTGCCGTTGTGGCAAACGGAATTGAGTAATTGAGAAATTGGTGATTCGAACCAGATTGCGCGCACCAAAATTACCCAATCCCGACTACCCAGTCATGCAATTGCTTAGGCAGTGCTAGAATCGCTTTCGACTTGTGAACCGGATTCCATCAACTCAGTTCGTCCCAGTGCCGATGCTTGATCTTCGGCGCGAATACGCAGAGTTGCGTGAAGAACTGCTGGCTGCCATTGCTGGTGTCTGCGAATCGCACCAATTCGTGCTGGGAACCGAGGTCGCAAGCTTTGAGGACGAGGCAAAGGAATTCCTTGGCGCAGGGCACGTAATCGGATGTGCATCCGGTACGGACGCGCTTTGGCTGGCGCTGGCGGCGATGGGAATTGGCCCGGGCGATGCCGTCATCACCACGCCGTTTAGCTTCTTCGCGACTGCCAGCGCTATCGTGCGCGCCGGCGCCCGTCCTGTCTTTGCCGATGTTGACCATGGAACGCTGAATCTGGATCCGCTGCAGGTTGACCGCGCCTTGCATGGCTCCTCGCGGGTGCGGGCTGTAATGCCGGTTCACCTCTATGGACAATGTGCCGACGCTGTGGCATTCCGAGAAATTGCAAGCGAGCACAATGTAAAAATTGTCGAGGATGCCGCGCAGGCATTTGGCGCAGGCTGGGATGGAGCCCGGGCCGGGACTTTGGGCGAAGCTGCTGCGTTCAGCTTTTACCCCACTAAGAATCTTAGTGCCTTCGGCGACGCCGGTTGCGTGGCGACCAATGACATTGAGGTTGCCGCGCGTGTCCGCAGGTTGCGTAACCACGGCAGCCGCGAGCGCTATCTTCACGAAGAAGTCGGCGCCAACAGCCGCCTGGATGGTATCCAGGCGGCCGTATTGCGAGTAAAGCTCAGGCACCTCGAGGCTTGGAATGGCGCCCGTCGAGCGGGCGCACGAACGTACGACGAACTGCTGGATTCGGCGGGTCTGACGCAGGGGACCGCTGCGCCCGTGCGGTTGCTTGCTGTACGGCCCGAGGCGCACCACATTTTTCATCAGTACGTGATCCTCGTGCGGGATCGTGACCGCTTGCGATCGTTCCTAGCTTCGCACGAGATCGGCTCCGAGGTCTACTACCCCATTCCTCTGCATCTACAACCTTGCTTCGCTTATCTCGGTTACAGCGCGGGCGATTTCCCGGCTGCGGAATGCGCTGCGAATGAAGTGCTTGCGTTGCCGATGTTTCCCGGATTGACCCGGGAAGAACAGCAAAATGTGGTGGAGACCTTGAGCAACTTCTTCTCTTAGAACTGATTCATGACGCTTCCTCCAGGTATTTCCGATGCCGAATCCCGCCCCACTGTTCTCCGGCAATCCTGGTCCCAGGTGGCGCGACGAATTCGCGTGCCTCTGGGCTTTGCATTTGCGGGCTTCTACCTTTGGCAGGCCCGGCCGGTGTGGTACGCGCTATTGGCTGGGTTGGCAATCGCTGGAGCAGGACTGGTTCTGCGAGCGGCGGCCTCCGGCATTGTGCAAAAGAATTCCGAACTGGCGACCTCAGGGCCTTATGCCTACACGCGCAACCCGCTTTATCTCGGTTCCATGATCATTGGCGCTGGATTTGCGGTGGCTGCGCGGAGCGTGTGGGTTTTCATCGGGCTCCTCGCGTTTTTTCTCCTGATTTACTTTCCGGTAATCAAAGCCGAGGAGCGCTTTCTACGATCGCGATTTCCGGAATTCGACGCTTATGCACAACAGGTGCCGCGCTTCGGCATACGATTGAACCCTTCTTCAAACCGGAGCGGCCAATTTTCGTCTAAGCTATACCGGCAACACCGCGAGTACAATGCCCTCATTGGCGCCGTGCTCATGATGGTGGCGCTGGCAGTGAAGATGATTTGGCTGAAAGCCGGGCTGCGATGAGTTCATAACAACTATCTCGAGTTGCACATTTGGCTGCAGGTTGCAGAGGTGGGATCTGAAGATAAATCCAAAGTGGATAGGCGGGAGCATAATTCTGGCGGCGGTCCTGAGTGCCGGGCAAGGTTCGCACATGCAGCCGCCGCGAGACATGATCGGCCCGTTGTCGCACATCCAGCCTCCGCCGGCCAACTATGCTTACCCGAACGGCACCACCTACGTGTACAACGCTGAATGGGCGGTCTGGTCCGCAGGTACCGCGACCATCCGCATGGAACCATCGGGTAAGGAACAGCACGTAACTGCCACCGCGGATTCAACCGGGTTTGCGGCGTTGCTCTACAAAGTGCACGATCGTTTCCAGACGAGCTTCGCGGCCAACTCGTTTTGTTCGCTCGCCATTCAAAAGAAAACGGAGGAGGGAACCCGACGCCGCGATACCGAGGTTCACTTCGATTACGCCCGGCGCAAAGGGGTACTGAATGAAATCAACCTGAATGAGAATCAGAAGAAACAGGCTGAGCACGACATCCCCGGATGCGTGACCGACATTTTTTCCGGCTTGTTCTACCTGGCGTCACTGCCTCTCCAGCCCGGCAGCACCTTCGTTTTCCCGCTGGACGACGGTGCCAAGACCGTGGATGTGCATGCCACCGTGGAAGCGCGCGAGCGAATCAGGACCGACGCCGGGACGTTTTCTACGCTTCGGGTTCGCCCTGAGGTAAACCTGGGCGTGTTGAAAAACCCTGGTTACGCCTGGATCTGGTACACCGAGGATGCCCCGCGCATCCCCGTGCGCATGAGGGCGCGCATGCGCTGGGGTACGGTAACGTTGACGCTCCAGAGTTTCGAGAAGCAATAGCGCCGGGATCGCCGCGGGCTTGTGTTGAATGGCACACGAGCCGCATCATAGAGTCTGATTAGGAGGGCGAATGACGACTGCAGGCAAATCGGAACTGCCCAATCCCAAAGAGAAGCTGGTCAAGGTCTTCGATTCTGATCTGGAATCCGAAGTGATGATCGTACGGGGACTGCTCGAGTCAGCGGGCATCGATGCCATCACTTCCAGCCTGGACGCTCAGCAGGATATTCTCCCCGGTGTCGGCGGCGTCATTATCCGGGTGCGCGAGGAACAGGCCGGCGCAGCCCGTCAACTCATTAAGGACTATGCCTCCGGCGGCGCCAACGCCGCGGAGGAAGCCGAAAGCGAAAGCGAAGCCGAAGCTAGGGCAAAGGCGCAGGAGTAGAAAAGTCCGCCACGCGTCCGGCGTCGCCACTCTGCGGCCGCGCACTTACTGAGCTCCCATCGAGAATGAACGTCGTGGCGCCTTCCATGTCGGTGCGGAAGGTCGCCACGTGCGCGTCGCTCAATCGTTCCAGTACTTCGCGCCGGGGATGCCCGAAGCTATTGTGCGCGCCCACATGGATGACGGCAAAGCTCGGTTGTACTGCCTCCAGAAATTCCGGGGTCGTGGAGGTACGGCTGCCGTTGTGCGCCACTTTGAGCAGGTCCGCCCGAGGGTCCTGGGCCTCGATTTGGGGCTCGACCTTCTTCTCCGCATCACCCGTTAGCAGCGCCGCCGTGGCGCCGTACCGAACCAGGAAAACCAGCGAATCAATATTGCGGGGATGGGCGGCAGTTTGCCAGTCGGCTGGCGGCGCCAGAATTCTGAAGTTTGCCCCTCCGAAGTCGAATTGTTCGGGCGAAGTGCGCGATATGATGCTTGCTCCCTCTGCCTTGAGCAAGCGCTTTAGCTCATCAAGAGCCTGAGTCTCAGGGTTCACGCCCAACCAAAGCTCGTGCGGGTGGAAGCAGGCCACCACTCCTCGCATTCCCCCGATATGGTCGGAATGGGCATGAGTCAAGACAATCGCGTCCAAATGCCTGAAGCCGCGCGACCAGAGATAAGGCGCGACGACGTCTTCGCCAAAGTCGAACTCCGGCTCCCATGGGCCCAGCGGTCCCCCGGCATCGACGAGAATCGCGCGGCCTTGTGGAGTCACAATCAGGGTTGATTCAGCCTGACCCACGTCGATCGCAGTGACTTCAAGCACACCAGGGACAACCCTCAGGGCTGCCGGGAATGTGGTCAGCCACACTGCCGCTAAGAACAACGAAGCCATCCCCGAGACGGCCAGTGAGGTCCGTCGCCTTAACATCAGCATGGCCAGCACCATGGCGCAGATGATTGCCAGGCTATTCACCGCCGAAGGAGTGGGCAGCCGGAGATCGGAGATGTGCACCCTGCCAAACCATCGCGCCGACCAGGTGATGCCAGCAAGTGCCCAGGAGGCCACACGTGCCGGTATTCTCGCCAGGGGCAGCCAGAAGTATGCTACGGCCAGGGCCAACGCAGAGGCAGGCATGAGCACGCCCGTGAGCGGCACCGAGATCACATTTGCGGGAAGGCCAAGTATGGTAGCGCGGTGAAAATAGGCTGCCATGGGCAACGTCATGGCAAGCTGCAGAACCAACGACAGCACAAAAGTCTCATAGATCACCAGGCCAAAGCGCGCCAAAGCGCCCAAACAGGCATACGTCGCGCGATTGGCGAACCCGATTGAGAAGGGCAGAAGGCGGGCAAGCCCGGCGGCAATCATGCGCAGTTCGACCCGGAACTGGGCCACTTTAGGCGGTAGCAACGGATCTAGGTTCACCGTTTCCAACTGGCGCAGTCCACGACCATATGGCTCCGATGTACGCTCGAGTATTGGCACTCCCAGACCGGCGATGGCGAGCAGAGCGAGAAATGTCAATTGAAAGCTCGCCTCGAAAACAGCTTGTGGATCGATGACGAACAATACCAGGGCCGCAGAGCCTAGGGAATTGAGTAACGCCTGATCGCGATACAACAGGCGTGAAACGAGAAAAACCGCCAACATCAGGGCGGCCCGCATGACCGGCGCTCCCGCCTCAACCAGGTACGCATAGCCTGCAGTCAGCATCAGCGTAATCACCGTAGCCGCCCAAGCGCTTGCCCGCAGCCGCCGGAGCGTCCAAAATACGGCGAAAGCGAGCATACCGACTTTCATCCCGCTAACCACCAGAATGTGATAAAGTCCGGTGCGTTGCCAGTCCGAGTTGACATCTCGCCCGATGTGAGACCTGTCGCCGATCAGAACGGCGTTGAGGATCTCCGTATCCTCCGGCCAAAGCTCGCGGATGTTTGCCAGGACGCTTTTCCGCGCCCGGCTGCGCCAGCGGCCCCAGCGCGAGCCGGTAAAACCGGGAAGCAGTTCGATCTTGTCCGAAGGCGCCGATCCGGTGGCGACCACATTTTGCCGCAGAAGGTATCCGCGATAATCCCACGCCCCCGGATTCTGAAAGTTGCGCAATTCACGCAGCTTGGCCGGGAAGCGCAGACGCTGGCCGTAAGCGTACAAACCGCTCTGCAGGAACGAGTCATTATGGTCCACGGCGGCAACATCGGTTCCAGATTCACCGTGTGGGTAGATCGACAACCGAATACCTGCCTTGACTTCGGTTTCTGCCCCATTGGCAAGGATTGACTCGGTTTCCACGTCGATGGACTGACGCTGGAAGTGCCCGCGGCCGCGCAGTAGCCCGTCTCGAATTACGTGCGCGGTGATGAGAACCTCCTCGTGGTCGGTGAACCGGGAGATATCGGGTAGATGGACCGAGGACTTCGTCGCCTGTACGCACCACGCGCCCAGCGCTGCCGCCGAGGCCAGCGCCAGGATCCAACCCAGCCGAGAGCGCCACTCCAGGGTTGGTG
>JBEKOS010000087.1:0-11420 GCA_049521535.1 Terriglobales bacterium
CCGCGAGATCGCATGCCGTGTCTGGTCATCTACGGCGCAACCGGCATGGGCAAGACACGGATCATTCAAAAATTTCTGCGAGAAAACAAGTCCCACTTCGATAGGAAGCTTGGCAGAACGCGCGTACCCGTCGTGTCTATCCAGATGCCGCCCGCGCCAAGTGAACGCGATTTGTACGAAGAGATTCTCAATGGCATGAGCGGCGTCTTCGCGCAGGCCACGAGCGTTACCACTCTCCGTCATCGAATTCGCGCTTTGGCGCGCCAGCTGGAAGTACGGATGCTGGTTATCGACGAGATCCATTCACTTCTCGCCGGATCGTATCGCGAGCAGCGGATCATCCTGAACGCGATTCGTTTTCTCGCCAACGATCTGCGGATACCTTTGGTGTGCGCAGGAACCAATGATGCCAAGCAGGCTTTGATGACCGATCAGCAACTGGCCGATCGCTTTGAAGCCGCAGAATTGCCGGCATGGGAAAACGACTTGGCGTTTCAACAGCTGCTGTTGAGCTTCGAGTCAATCATCCCGCTGCGGCTGCCTTCAGACTTTCGTGATCCAAAGGTCCATCAACGAATCCTCACCTTGACAGAGGGCGTGTTGGTTCGCATTTGTCGGCTCATTGAAACAGCGGCGACGGAGGCAATCCGCAGTGGCCAGGAGCAGATCAGCCTGGCGCAGCTCAAGGATGATCTCGTCTTAGAATCGTTGGTCTCGATTGCCGACCGGCGCAACAGGCGCGTCTCCTCGCGATGAGCTTCCCTTGCGCACCTGCACAGTTGCCGATCGCGCCCAGGCCGGTGCACTCGGAGTTGTTCTCCTCGTGGATAATGCGAGTCGCCGCGGGCAATTGCATCTCACTGTGGGAACTGTTCGAGGCCATCGAGCCCAGCTACCCGGAGGTTTGTGCTCTGCAATCACTGGACTTCTCCCTTCCACCCTTGTTCCTTCGTGCCCTCTCGCGCTTCTGCAGGGTGTCTGTTCAAACACTCCAGGCACTGGATCTTCGGCGAAAGCTCCCTCATCTTGAGACCGCCTTGCTTCTCCGCTTTCCCGGGGGCGATCCATTATCTCCCCGGCGAAAGGACCAGCGCGTTGGATACGCATTCTGCCCCTTGTGCGTCGCGAATCAAGACGTGATCCATGTGCACTGGGAATGGTGCTTTGCGTGCGTGCTTCGTTGCAGCATTCACCGCATTCCGTTACTAGTCACCTGCCCCGTTTGCGGCGAAAGTGACCCTCTCAGCTTCGATTCGCCTGACCTGAAACCAAATCGAACCTGCTGGGCGTGCGGTGCGTCTCTCGTCGATCCCACCAAGAATTCTCCCCGCCTACGGAAATATGAACCGGTCATCCGGGCGGTCGAGGACGCGTATAGAGCCGCGCTCTTGGGAATTGCCCCTCATCCTTCTTTGGTTGGAAAAGCCACAGACTGTACGTTTCGTAGGTTCGTCGACGATATGCTGCAATTGCTCATCTGCTTCCCTCAGCCAGGTTCAGACCCGCAGAACAGGATGAACAGCGGAGGGGCACTTCGGCCCAGACAAACCCCTTTTGCGATGATCTCCGAGCTTATTGCAAACGCCGCGCCAGGTTCGGACACCTGGGAACGACAATCTCGCTATCGCCGAAGTCTAAAACTTTGGGCTGATCTGTTCACACTGCCAACGTTTTCTGAATCTGATGCAATGGCCCTGGAGCGCGCCAGCCGGTATTGGCCCGTGGTACTCCAGAAACGATTTGCCGCTGCGCTTCTCATTCGAAACCGAAAACGATGGCCCTACAATCGGAGTCTGCCCATGGCGGTTTGTCCGGGATTTAAGTACAGTGAGGCCTTCGTTATCCGCGATTTAACTGCAGTAAAGCTAATCGGCAATTGAAAATCCGCGATTTAAGTGCAGCGCGACCGCCGGGCCACCGAGCGCCGCATCCGGCAGGCGAAGTTCCCCGTGGTCAAGACCCTCGACACCTTCGACTTCCTAGCCATTCCATCGGCCAACAAGACGCTGGTGCTGGATTTGGCTCGGTGCGAGTTTCTCTCCCGCAAGGAAAATCTGCTTCTGTTAGGTAATAGTGGAACCGGGAAGACCCATCTGGCGCTGGCCCTGGGCCTGGCCGCTTGCCAGAAAGGCCACCGCGTACGCTTTACCACCGCCTCCGCCCTGGTCAGCGAACTGATCGAAGCCCGCGACGAAAAGCATCTGCTGCGCTTC
The DNA here is from genome assembly GCA_049521535.1 of Terriglobales bacterium. Classification (GTDB taxonomy): domain Bacteria; phylum Acidobacteriota; class Terriglobia; order Terriglobales; family Acidobacteriaceae; genus CAZUCM01. Next base: position 2,214 of record JBEKOS010000087.1, read on the forward strand.
CAAAAGCTTCTGGCCAGCTATGAGCTTCTCATCGTCGATGAGTTGGGCTTCGTTCCCCTGTCCAAGACCGGCGCCGAGTTACTCTTCGAGACCTTCAGCCAGCGCTATGAACGCGCCTCCACCCTGGTGACAAGCAACTTGCCCTTCGAAGAATGGACCGAAGTCTTCGGCTCCGAACGGCTCACCGGCGCACTGCTGGACCGGCTCACCCATCATGTTCACATCCTGGAGATGAACGGCGACAGCTTCCGCCTCAAGCACAGCCGCCGCAAACGGACCCCAGCCTCAGAACGCTGAACTCCCCACCCCGCCGAACGCGCCGCGGGGAGTAGGGCCTCTTTCGCTACGCTCAAGAGGCCCTACTCCCCCGCAAATCCCCGCTTATCGTTCCCTCTGCTGGTAACCTTTTGCTCCGCCCTTGACAAGTGCCTTTACACGACGCACATGAGATGGGTTCTAGGTTGTGAAGCCGACACGCCGGACAAGGTCGGCAAAGCGCGGGTCGGAGCGCAGCGGATCAAGACAGGGATCGATCATCAGGTTAGTAAGCCCCTCATTATGTGTTCGATAAGAATCCTCAAGCCACTCAAAGGCCTTGTCTTTGTTTCCAAGTCCCGCATAGACCAACGCAATTTCGTAACTTCCAACTCGATCTCGCCGTACAAGTTCTTCCAGTCGAGAGATTGTCCTTCGCGCATCATCGATTTTGCCGGCGCGAGCATAGGCATTGCCTAAGTGGCCCAGAGCATGTGGATTATCGCCGTCCTTCTGAAATTCGCCGATAGATTGCGCATACATGCCCTTTTCCGCATAAATATCCCCAAAGAGAAAGAAATCTTCAGGGATATCTATGTTGAGCCCGCGAACTCTTTCGATCAGTGCAAGCGCCTGATCGTATTGGCGCGAGAAATAGTAGATGAACCCCGCATTCCTGTAGGAACGGCCGGAAACAGGATCAAGTTCCAGGGCTCGCTTTACCTCGGCAACGGCTTCGGATGTTTGGCCTGTTCGCAGCAGGTAGACCGCATACCTTTCATGGACTTGCACTGAATTCGGATTGAGCTCTCGCGCTCGGCGGAACTCTTTGGCCGCGGTGACCCAGTCCCAATTCAAATCCATCGCCGCATCCGCAAGTTCGACATGACCGTCGGATAGCGAGTCGTCCAGCTCGACCGCTTTGGTCGCTTCAGCCCTCTGCCGGGAAAACGCTTCGGAATACGGCATCCTCCCAGATTCGCCCATCCAGCTGTAGCAATCTGCCAATGCCGCATGAGCCTGCGCTGAGTTGGGATCGACGTCGATGGCCTTTTGAATAAACTCGATGGCATCCTTGAAGTCACCCTTGTACAACCGGAGCTTGCCCTGCAAATACAAATCTTGGGCGACCGGATTGACAGGGCGCGAACGGGCCAAGCGTGCTTGCTCCTGTGGCGTTACATTGATGCTGACCTCGTCTGCAATGGCTTGAGCCATCTCTCCCTGCAACGCCAGAACGCTGGTAATGTCCCTGACATAGGTGCGGGCCCAGATGTGTTGATCGGTCTTGGCATCGATCAGCTGGGCGGTAATTCTAATCTGCTTGCCTTCGAGCAGTACGGACCCCTCCACAACTCCCCCGACCCCAAGTTCGCGAGCTATTTCCGGCACCCTCTTCGTCGTGCCCTTGTAACTCATTGCCGATGTTCTGGATATGACCCGCAATTCGGAAACCTGGCCTAAATCGGCAATCAACTCTTCCGTCACGCCATCCGCAAAGTAGTCCTGCCCTGGATCGCCGGAGAGGTTTTGAAACGGCAGAACGGCGATGGAACGAATTTCCGGCACGGCCTTTGAGGCACGCCACTTCTCAATGCCCTCGTAGCTTATCAGCGCGATAACACCGAATACCAGCACAGCTCCAGCGGACAGCAACCGTAGGCGTGAGAACTTCCGACCTGACAATTGCGGGACTAAATGCGGGCTTGCTCCAGGTGTTTCCTCACCGGGAAGAGCGGATCGGACGTCCGAATTCGAGAGGAGAATCTCAGGCTGCTGTTGAGCGGTCGCCAATCCAGGCCCGAAGCGGAACCCTGGTACATAGGATCCTCTTGGAAGCTCGATGCGGACCGGAGGTTGTTTCTTCTGTTCGGAGTAGTACTGCGCCAACTTCTTGCGAACCTCACTGGCCTTAACGCGCACCACGGAGTCGTTTGCAGTATCGTATGCAACCGGGCGTCCAAACATCTCGACGCCAATCATTCGCTCCTTCAGAGCATCAACTTCACCTTTTAGCGCATGTTCTACCACCAGCCGAAGAAAATCCTGAGCGCGCATGCTTCCCGCAAAGGCGTGGCTTTCCAACACCTCACGGAGATGATTACGCACCAGGTCGACACGCTTTGAACCGAGTTCCTGCGCCTTCAGGGCCGAATTGGCCTGCGACATACCCCCCTCGATTCTCTTCACGATTCACTCTACCACAAAGCAGACGAGGTTCTGAGTGACGGCGAACCAGCAAACGTTGTCCTGCGTAGAATGTTGAATATAAACATCATACCTACGTACCATACTGAACAAACTGCAATTTGCATTACGGAATCCTCTCACAAGTGCTTAAATGGGTGCGTTCCTTATTCAGGGCGTACCGAACGGGCTTGGAAAACGTTTACGACGAGGCAGGCGCTGTTGACTTTCGCTCAGAGTGTAGACATTGTGTTTGGTCTTTGAAGTATACGTTTGCTGGCCAAGAGTACGAAGGAGCCAATACGCTCCCCTGTCCAAAGTGCTGAATCTGGGCTGTTGGCGCACCCTGATCTTCGCTTGGGCTGCGGAGTCAGACACCCGGAGAGGGAGGGCTGTTGGGGTCGTGGCTGGCCACTGCAACACGACTGCCTGGAACCCGACCAAGATAGTCTCGGCCACGGACTCGGAAATGGCCGGCAAATCCGCATTGGAAAGTCATGGTCCATCGGTGAGATCTAGACCGACGCCGACAGGGCTCATGGAACCTAAATAGCTCCTCCGGAGAATGCAACCGAGGAGCAACGAGCGCGAAAACTCAAAAAGGAGACAAAGAGACGCTATGCGAATCAGGCTATTAAGAACAACAAATTGCCTAGTGCTGGCACTTTTGGCAATGTTCATGTTGTCCACAGCCAAACTTGGCTACGGGCAGGATGTCAACGCCTCACTCAGTGGAACGGTCACTGATCCAAGCGGAGCAGTGATACCGGGAGCGAAGCTTACCTTAACCGACGAAGCAACCGGTTTTACAGCCAAATTCGTGTCAGACACAGCTGGCGAGTATGCATTTCACAATCTACCCCCCGGCAAGTACGACCTTGATGTGTCGGCAAACGGGTTCAAGTCCACCAAACAAAACGGTATCGAACTGGCAGTTAACCAAGCTGCGCGTGTCGGGGTGAAACTGCCCGTCGGAAAGACGGAAGAAGTCATCACCGTTTATGGCGAAACCTCGCTGATCAACTTCGAGAATCAGACCTTGGAAGCCGGCATAAGCCCCGAGGCTCTGGAAGATATTCCGTTGGTCGTCAATGGCGCGCCGCGATCGTCGATCGAGGTGGCGACCATGATGCCTGGCGTAACGTCGGCTGGCGGCAACAACGCCTTGAACGCCCGCTTCAACGGTGGAATCGCCACCGGAGACGAAGCGATCGTCGACGGTGTGACCACCGAGGAAGGGTTCATGAACCAGAGTGGCATGGTCGCACTGCAGTCCGACTTCGGAATGTCGCCCGACATCACCAGCGAAGTCAAGGTGCTGACCGCCAACTATGACGCGCAATACGGAAACACGACTTCGGCCCAGTTGATTATCCAAACCAAGAGCGGCGGCGAGAAGTTCCATGGCGGCGGATACGAGTACGTCCGCAACAACTTCTTCAATGCCTCCCAGTACGGGACGAAGCCCGGCGGCAAAGCGACTCCCGACAAGGAAAACGACTACGGAACCTACATCGGCGGGCCCGTGTATCTCCCCGGCTTTCACGGCGACAAGTCGTTCCTCAAGGGCTACTTCTACTTCAACTGGGAGGGTTTCCAGGATCACGGCGGCGCGGTGAGCGCCACGGACACGATCGCGTCGGGGAATGATCGCAACGGCAACTTCAGCGGCTGGGGCAGCCAGCTCTATTATCCCAACGATCACGCGAAATATGGCGCTCTTGCCGGAACTGCTATTCCTGGCAACATTATTCCCTCCCAGTATGAGGATCCCATCGCCAAAGCCTGGATGGCGGCATTGCCAACTCCCACGAATAGCAATGAATTGAACAACTACTTCATTCCGGTTTCAGGCCAAGGTTCGCTCACCAACAGCGAGAATGTCTACTTCTGGCGCGCCGACCTCAACGTCGGCCAGAAAGACCACTTTTACTACACCTGGTGGTGGCAGTATAGCGGCATCAACACCGCCAGCGACCTGCCGGTGGCACTGTCCAACGCCGGTCCCGCCTCTCCCGAGAATGCGCCCATTCTGCGCATCAACTGGGAGCACACATTCACCGACAGCATGTTCAACCACTTCAGCTTCGGCTACCTGAACCGCAACGAGGGCTATTACCAGCTCGACAAAGATTCCACCTTGCCGAAGGTCTCGGGCGTCGCCAGCATCAAGGACATGCCCACCATGGCGTTCAACCAGGACGGCATAACGCAACTGGGCACCACCCGCCCGGCCAACTCAGCCGAAGATGTGACCACGCGCGGCACCCTCGGCCTGAACGACGTCTTCACGTATGTGCGCGGACGGCATACGCTTAAGGCCGGATTCGAGTGGAAGCTGGCCGGCACCGCCATCCACAACGGCACCAATGAAGGCGGTCAATTCAACTTCGACCAGGCGACCACGGGTAACACGAACAGCGCAGTATGCCCGAACGGCTGCCCCGGCGACCCGCTGGCCTCTTTCTACCTCGGCGCCGTCGCTCAGGCCACCACCAACTATGTCAATGTGCTGGCCGAGTATCCTCGCCAGTATGGCTATGCCGCCCACTTCGGCGACGAGTGGCGCATAACCCCAAAGCTGACTGCAAACCTCAGCGCCCGTTGGGACTACGTTACGTCGTTTGCCGAGAAGTACGACAATCTCACATTCTTGGATCCGGTCGGCACAAACCCCGGCGCCTACAACTCTGTCACGGGGACTTACCTGCCTGGACGCCTCGCGTACGCGGGAAACAAGTGGGGCTCGGCCAGCTACGGCGCGCCTTATCCTGAGATTCCGGTCAAGTCGAATCTCGCCCCGCGCGTTGGTTTTGCCTACACGATCAACGAAAAGACCGTCGTTCGCGCCGGCTACGGCATGTACTACGGTACGTCCTTCTATCCCGGCTGGGGCGGCGGTATGTCCCAGGACGGCTTCAACAAGACAGTCACTGTGAATGAGACTCCGAGCGGATTCTTCCAGATCCCCGCTCTTTATCTGCAAAACGGCATCTCCGCGGCCCAGACGGGCTCCACGGCCAGCACGATCAACTCCGCCTTTGACAACGGCAACTCGGGGCCCTACTACCGCCCCCTCGACGCCAACAAGCGCTCGTACTCTTCTCAGTGGAATTTGACGGTGGAGCATCAATTGCCGAGCAACTTCTTCGTCACCCTTTCCTATGTGGGCACCAAAGGCACTCACCTGCCTTCGCTTCTGAGCCCGCTCAACGTTCTCAACCCGAACAGCCCCCAGATCCAGGCGCTTGGCGCGCATTTGAACGATGTCTTTGCGCCAGGGCAGACGAAGCTGGACGGCGTCTCGATTCCTTATGACAACTTCGTCTCGCAAATGGGCTCCTGCGCAACCGTGCAACAGGCGCTGGTTCCTTACCCGATGTACTGCAGCAACTTGCAGGGCGACAACGAGAAGCATGGCACCTCCATTTACAACTCCTTCCAGGGCAAGGTGGAGCGTCACCTCAGCCAGGGCCTCTACGTGCTCGGCACCATCACCGTGCAGAAGATGTACACCGACGGTTCCGACAGCGTGCAGGCTGGCGGCAACGAATCGGGCCCCGGCTTCCAGGGCAACGACGCCATGTTCTCGCCGTTCAACGAGAAGCCGAAGGCATGGGCGCTCGTCCCGGATAACACTCCGCTCACCTATCAGCTCACGGCGATTTACGATCTGCCCTTCGGCTACGGGAAGCAGTTCGCCAATAGCCGCGGCGTTTCAGACGCGATCGTCGGGGGCTGGAAGGTCGTCCCGCTCTTCCACTACGACTACGGTCAGCCGTTCTCGTTCTACTCCTCCAACTGCACCACCTTTGCGGTTGCTCCAAGGCTCCGTGAAGGCTGCGTTCCCGGCGTGATAGGGGGCCAGACGGTTCAGTTGCACGGACGCAATGGCTTCAACCCAAAAAGCGGAGGCACTTACCTCAACGTGAATGCATTCGAGCCCGCGTCCGCGTTCACTCAATTCGGTTACACCGGAACGGGCAGTGCCGAAACATCGATCTATGGCCCGTCCTGGAAGAACTTCGACATGTCGTTGGCCAAGGAAACGAAGATCGCCGAGAAGGTGACCTTCAAGTTCGCCGCCAACTTCTTCAACTTTGTCAACAACCATTCCCTGATCAACTCGACGAACGGCAACGTTAACAACGGTCCCGAGGTGTCGTTTGTCACAGACGTTGCAAACCCGCAATTCGGACAGTGGAACGGCGGAGTTAGCGCGCCGCGTACGATCCAGTTCTCTGGCCGGCTTGAATTCTAAGACGTTGCACTGCTGTTTTGACCTCCCGCGTCATCTGACCTGCATCACCGGCCAGATGACGCGTCTTTTTTCGCGGAAGGCTAAGCCTCAAATCGATTTCTCTTGGTTTCGATCGGTGAGATTAGGGTCAACTTTCTGATTCCCAATCGGTATAATGGGCCGAAGCATGAGAGTGATAGCGCCAAACCAAGATCGCAACCCCGGCCAACTGCGATTTATTCGCCATCGTGCCGGAACTGGAGCACTCCTGGTTTTGATTGCAGTGCTACCGCCACTTGTGTGTGCAGTCCAGGTTCAGAATGATGGAGCATCGTATAGGCAGACTCTGCTTTCGATCCAGTATCTGATTGAGGCTGACAACTTCGATGGCGCCCGCAGGCAGATAGCCAACGCTAGCAAGCAGTTTCCAAACGATGGCGGCATCGAGAATCTGCTCGGTGTCGTTCAAATTCAGCAGGGAGATGTGAACGGCGCCCGCAAGAGCTTCTCCGTCGCGATCCGCCACAGCCCAAGGCTCGCCGCCGCTTACTTGAATTTGAGCCGCATCGATATGCAGACTGCTGCAACTGCCCCCATCGCACGTGCTGAAGCTCTCCAACTCAGCAAGAAGGTGATCCAATTGGAGCCAGGCAACGACGAAGCAAGCTATCAGATCGCAACCATTCTGACTTGGGAGGGGAATTACCGGGCCTCTCTCGAACACCTCGCTCGGCTAAGCGCCTCGGCTCAAACCCAAGTAGGTACTCAGGATCTTCTATGTGCAGATAATGCCGCCCTCGGAAACAGAGAAGCTACGGATCGAGCCGCGGCTTCCCTTGCTTCAAACCCCGGTCTTACAGAGCAGGATGCAACCTCGTGTTTACCTTCATTGCGTACTGCGCGCCGCGCCGATCTCATCGAAAAGATCTTTCTGGCCGTCGCTGGCCGGCAGCCGCTTTCTCCCTCAGGACTGCGCATTCTGGGATTGGCACAAGAGGCGGAAGGAAAGCTCGTGCAGGCCCGCTCCACTCTAGAAAACGCCTTTGCGGCAGACAGCAAGTCAGCAGTTCTTCTCGTGGACCTGGCCCGAATTGCAAAGGCCTCCAAGGATTATGAGGGTGCGCTCGGTTACCTTGCCCATGCTCGCGAGTTGCAGCCCGCGGACGCTGATTTGGCGTATGAATTCGGATCAATCAGCCTCAGCATCGGTCTCTACGCCGAGGCGCGGAAGGCTATCGCAGAAGCAGTCAAGTTGGCTCCGGACAATCCAGAATACAACTTAGGGATGGGGACGGTCGTCTCTTTTTCGCAGGATCCGTCCGAAGCTCTTCCATATCTCAATAAGTACCACGCTCTGCGCCCGCAGGATGCAGAAGGGATTCTCGCATTGGGTGCTACATATTTCAGAGCGAAGGATTACGACTCTGCGGTTGAATGGCTTAAGCAAGCGATCGCGGCGCCGAAGACCTCACCGGAAGCGCACTTCTATCTGGGCCGGATTGCCCGCGAGGAAGGTCATCTCGACGATGCGACAAGCGAATTAAAGGAATCGCTTGCCCTGCGGCCGGATCATCCCAATGTGTTGGCGGAGCTCGGCCAGATTTGCGTGACGACACGCAACTATCCCGCTGCTCAAGCCTATCTTGAACGGGCCATTCAACTCGACCAGGATAATTACGCAGCAAACTTCGGACTGCTCCAGCTCTACGTTCGCACCGGCGACGCGCGCAGCGGGCAGCAGTCCAAGCGCTTCGACGAAATCAAAGACAAACGCGAAGAGCAGAATCGCGACATGATGCGCGTCGTCGAGTTTCGTCCCGATGACGGATCCGGCGAGTAGGACAACCTTGGGGTTTGACATGGAAGTGTTTTCTACGGAATGGAGAGAGAACTGGACAGTGCCAAGTTCTCTGATCGCCCTACGCGGCGGGCTCCATGCTGGAGTTGCTGATCTGTGAGGCGTTGCGCGGCTCCCTGTAGCGGCGGAGAATAATTCTCAGTTTGTGCGGGAGCATCGCAGCTTGGAGAAATTCCGGCAGTGTCGAACGCAGCGCGCAGGCCACGGCCAACTCCGAGGGTGGCAGTGCGGGATTCATGGTGCGCAGCCAACTGCGGTATTGCTGCCAGACCTCGGCGGTGTGATTCAACGCCAGATGCTGAAGCAGTCCCTGCGCGACGCAGCCCAACTGCACATGCGAGTGAAATGCGTTCATCTTTCGCCGGACGGCGTCGCGATAAGTCTGGCTTTGGCGGTGCAGATACTGGTAGCCCTTTCCGCGGCGGCGCGGTTTCATGGCGGCCATCCAGAAGTGGTATGCATAACTTCCCACCACATGTACGGCCTGCCGGAATCCCAGTTCGATCTTGAAGCGATACCCGTAGAGCAGGATGATCTCCATCGGCTCCAGAGTCAGATCGGTGGCCAGCAGAAAGATGGTGCCGCGCAGCGGATGACAAACAATGACAAAACGCACCAGCCGTCCCGCCGGCCGCCACAGCAGATCGATGGTGCGATAGCGCAGCGT
>JBEKOS010000088.1:0-11390 GCA_049521535.1 Terriglobales bacterium
ATTCCTTATGGCTCAATTGAACGGCCAACCACTCGCAACACGCCGCAGGAACAAGCCAAATTCGAAGTGCCTGCGTTGCGCTGGGCCGACATGTCGGATGCGAAACACGGATTCAGCTTATTGAATGACAGCAAGTATGGATATGACGCGCGAGACAATGTCCTGCGCTTGTCCCTGCTGCGCGCGCCGGAGTGGCCCGATCCCCATGCCGATGAAGGTTATCATGAGTTTACCTACTCTCTCTACCCGCACTCCGGATCATGGCGAGAAGCCCTTACGGTGCGTAAGGGCTACGAGCTAAATTACCCACTGCTCGCCTTCCCAACCCCTCCGCACGAGGGAACGCTGCCGCTTGAGTCGTCCTTCTTCAGTGCCGATGCTGACAACGTCGTCATAACGGCGGTCAAGAAGAGCGAAGACGATAAGAACCTCATTCTCCGGTTCTACGAATGGGCGGGCAAGAAGGGACAGGTGAAATTAAATTTGCCTGCCGGAATCGCTTCCGCCGCCGAGGCAGACTTAATGGAGCATCTGGGCAGCGAGCTTACGATGAGCTCCGACAAGCGTTCCGTGGCTGTTGATGTCAATCCCTACGAGATCAAAACCATCTTGCTGCGGATGCCGTAGCAAACCCTCTCACCGCAGAGGACGCCAGAGACGCAGAGGAAGCAAGCCTCAAGAAAATTGTCATCCTGATGCTGAGTGGAGCGAAGCGGAAGGATCTATGCATTTTGCTTTGGGCAGAACAGCGCATAGATCCTTCGGCCGCAACCAACGCGGCCTCAGGATGAAATTCATTTTGCCTTTCCTCTGCGTTCTCTGCGATGCAAACCAAAAAGGCGCCCCGGCAGGTTCACCAGGGCGCTCTGCTCGCTACGGAGGTGGATTCGAGCAGAAATCTCAGTAGGCAAATCCATCCGGCTGGGCTACCGCGCTCGAGCCGTACACCTGCTTCAGGACATAATCGGCGCCGGCAGCCAAAGCACGGCGGTCCAACTCCAACAGCTTCGGATTCTTCACCGTGTCTTCCAGCACTTCGATGGCAGCGCTTTCCGGCAGGCATGCCGTCAGCTCCAGCCAGGCGCCCAGCATTACGATATTGGCCACCTTGGCTGAACCCAACAGATCAGCGATTTCGCTGGCTGGGACACAGACCATTCGCGCCGAGGTTGCCACGAAATCCGCGGGCAATTCGCTGCCGTTATAGAGAATCAGGCCGTTCTCCCTGACTTGCGGGGCGAATTTGCGCAGTGAAAGTTCATTCATGGCGATCAGCACTTCCGGTTGCGAGATAAGCGGCGAGCCAATGCGGTCATGTGCCAGGCAAACATGGCAGTGGGCGCTTCCGCCTCGCATTTCCGGCCCGTAGCTTGGCAGCCAGCTCACCTCCATGCCCTCGCGCATGCCCATTTCCGTCATGAACTGGCCGAGCATCAGGATGCCCTGGCCGCCAAAGCCTGCAATCTTGATCGAACTTGCCTTGGTCTGGTGCTTGGCAGCAGCCTTATCAATCGAAGTGCGCACATCTTCCTTCTCGTTGAGTTCCAGGACATCGGCGACGCTACGCTGCGGCGGTTGCTTGGTTACCGGTATGACCGGCTTCCGATCGCGGTACACGCCCAGCGGGAACTGTGGGATCATCTCGTCCGCGACCCATTTGCGCGCCTTAACCGGATCCTGCTTCCAGATGGTCGGGCACGGCGACAGGATTTCGACCAGGGTGAAGCCTGCCCCCTCCTTTTGCAATTGCAGCGCCTTGCGGACCGCCCGGCGCGCCTTCATGATGTTCTTGTTGTCAGACAGTGCAACCCGTTCGATATACACCGGCGCTTCAAGCTGGGCCAGCAGTTCGCTCACATGCAGCGGGAAGCCATCGTTGTTCGCACGGCGGCCCCAAGGCGTGGTCGAGCTGGTTTGGCCCACCAGGGTCGTCGGCGCCAGTTGACCGCCCGTCATGCCATAGATGGCGTTGTTGACAAAGAATACTGCGATTTTCTCGCCGCGATTGGCTGCGTGGATGATTTCGGCGGTGCCGATTGCCGCAAGATCCCCATCCCCCTGATAAGAGATCACGATCTTGCCGGGACAAGCACGGTTGATCCCCGTAGCCGCCGCCGGAGCACGCCCGTGTGCCACCTGCACATTGCCGGTGTTGAAGTAGTAATAGGCAAATACCGAACAACCGACCGGGCTGACAAATATGGTGTCATCTTTCAGGCCTAGCTCTTCGATGGTTTCCGCAATAAGCTTGTGGACCACGCCGTGACCGCAGCCAGGACAATAGTGCGTCTGGTTCTGCTGATCGGCCTTGCGCGCAAAGTTGTCGTAGAAAACCTCGGATTTTGAGTGGATCACTTCATATTCAGTCACAGGCGCTCTCCTACGAAGTTTTTGACTGCATCGCTCGCGACATGCCCATGATGTGCATGGCTATGCGAACCGGTATTGTGGACCAGTTCCAGCAATACTTCTTCAATCGAAGGCACGTTACCGCCAACGCGGCCGTACAGTTCGACCGGCACCTTGCCATTGACTGCCAGGCGCACGTCCTCGACCATTTGCCCGGTGCTGAGTTCGACCACCATCATGCTGCGGCAAACCTCCGCTGCCTGGGCAAGCGCGGACGACGCGAACGGCCAAAGCGTAATCGGACGGAACAGGCCGGCCTTAATTCCCTGGGTGCGAGCCAAATCTACCACCGAACGCAGCACGCGGGACACGATCCCATACCCAACCAGCAGGATCTCTGCATCCTCGGCGCGATAGAACTCCCATCGGGTCTCGGCGGCCTGGCAGGCGTCGTACTTGGCCTGCAGCTTGCGCACATGGGCTTCCAGCGCGTCCGGTTCCAGGAAAATCGACGTAATGTAATTTTCCCGAGTTTCAGCAGTGCCCTTCACCGCCCACGGTTTTGCCGGTGGTTGGATCTCATGGTCGGCGATTTCCAGCGGCTCCATCATCTGGCCGACAAATCCGTCACAAAGGACGATTGCGGGGTTGCGATACTTGTCCGCCAGGTCAAATGCCAGGATGGTGAGATCGCACATCTCCTGCACCGAAGCCGGGGCGACGACAATGTTGTGGTAGCAGCCATGACCGCCGCCCTTCACCACCTGAAAATAATCTGATTGCTCCGGCGCGATATTGCCGAGGCCGGGACCGCCACGCATCACATCAGCAATGACGCAGGGCAATTCGCTGCCCGCCAAATAGGAAATTCCCTCCTGCATCAGGCTCATGCCCGGGCTCGACGAAGCGGTCATGGCCCGCTGGCCCGTCGCGGCTGCGCCGTACACCATGTTGATGGACGAAACTTCGCTTTCTGCCTGCACGAATGTTCCGCCGACTTGCGGCAGGTACAACGCCGCATATTCGGCGATTTCACTGGCCGGAGTAATCGGATAGCCGTAATAGGCGCGGCATCCGGCCAACACCGCTCCCTTGACGATGGCCACATTGCCTTTACACAGTTGCCGCATTGACCACCTCCTGGGCAACTGCGGCTGCGTGATGCGCCAACAACCGGTAAACGGTGATAGCGCCCGGCTCCGGGCAGCAATAGAAGCAGATGCCGCAACCGGTGCAGGATTCACCCGAATAGGCAGCCGAGTGAACGCCAAATGCGTTCAGCCTTGTTTCCAATGCCAGGCATTTCGGCGGGCACGATTCCACGCACAGCCCGCAGCCTTTGCATTCATTAGCGTCAATCTTGACCATTCCTCGTGCTGGACCCGACATATTCACCTCGCTTAAAGTAAGGCGGCCGCGGGCTCGCGTTGCAGCCACTTGGTCCGCTCACAAAACTCATACAGCTCGTTGCGAAATTTGGGATCGGCAATCTGAATCAGCGACTCGGCGCGTTGCCGGATAGAGCGTCCGTGCAGATAGGCAACGCCAAACTCCGTGACCACATAGCGAATCAGCCCTCGCGACGTCACCACTCCGGCGCCCGGACTGAGCATGGGAACAATGCGCGACATGGCGCCATTCTTGGCCGTCGCCGGCAAGGCGATGATCGGTTTGCCTCCTTTGGAACGGGAAGCTCCACGCAAGAAGTCCACCTGCCCGCCGATGCCGCTGTAGAAATACTGACCAATGGAATCCGAACACACCTGCCCGGTCAGGTCTACTTGCAGCGCCGAATTGATGGCCACCATCTTGTCGTTGCGAGCGATGGTCACAATGTCGTTGGTGAAGGACGTGGGGCGGAACTCGAACATCGGGTTGCCGTCCATAAAGCTAAACAGCTTGCGCGAACCAATGGCAAAACCAAGCACCACTTTGCGCGGCAGCAGGGTCTTGAGCCGACCATTAACCACGCCCGCCTCCATCAGCGGAATGATGTTGTCGGAAACCAGTTCGCTGTGGACTCCAAGATCGCGTCGATCCGTCAGGAACGGCAGCACTGCATCCGGCACGCCGCCAATTCCGGTCTGAAGCACCGAACCATCCTCAATAAGGCCGGCTACGTTCTTGGCAATGGCGCGATGTAAGTCTGTGATAGCTATTTTCTTCAGCTCGCAAAGCGGGCGGGTGCACTCCACCACGGCCCCAAGGTCGCTGATATGCAGAAAACTGTCTCCACAAGTGCGCGGCATTTCTTCATTCACTTGCGCCACCACGAAACGCGCGGTCTTGACCGCCGTCATGGTGGTATCGACGCCCACTCCCAAGCTGCAAAAACCATGGTCGTCAGGAGGTGAAACCTGTACGAGCGCCACATCGATGGGCATTTGCCCACCGGTAAATAGGCCCTCGATTTCGCTGAGTGAAACCGGGGTATAATCGGCGCGCCCTTCATTGACGGCTTCGCGCACATTGGCCCCGATGAACAGAGCATTATGGCGGAAATGCCCGGCCATTTCCGGGCGGATATAGGGCGCGGAACCCATGGTCATCATGTGGATGATCTCGACATCCCGCACAAACGGCGCCCGGCCCATCAATGCCTCCGCCAGTGCTTCCGGCTCCGCACAGCCGGGGTGGATATATACCCTCATTCCGGACTCGACGCAACGCACCGCTTCGTTGGCAGTGGTGCATTTACGTCGGTAATCGTCGCGCCATGACACTTTCTTTCTCCTCTCCGTTAATCGGACCGCATCAGTTATGGGCCGAAGCGGGTAAAGTCTGGTGTACTTCCTCGTACCCGATCGCCGCATAGTAAACGGCGCGATCGAAGAATTGCTCCAGAAGCTGCATCATTTCGAGTTCCCCCAGAACCTCGAACGGCTTCAACTCGCCGGTCTGTTTCTGGAGGTATTCGACCAGGTTCTCTTTCACCAGAGCGATGGCCCAGATCAGTTGGGACAAGGGGACATCCTGCTCCGCGCGGCGCCGGCCAATGGCACGATACCGCCGGTCAATGTCACTTTCCTTCTTGCCGAGCATCCACTCGCCCAGGTGGCTGTAAATTTCGGTAACCCGGGCCTTCAGTTCATGGGTTGCCGCATCCCCGAAGCTCTTGCACTTCTCGCAGGATTCCAGCTTTTCTACCACCCCACTGGCAAGGGGTTCGGAATGCGCCTCGATTAGCCGCATCAAACGGTATGCGAGCATCATGGCTGCCTCCTTTTGTCCGGGCGGTTCCCTGCCGGAACCCGGCCTGAAGCGGAAATCACTGGACACTTAGACTTTGCGCCAGTTGGAGAATAACTGCGGTGATTAAGATCACAATCTATTGTGACCATTGATACCCCGGAGAACTTACGAATTCAGATTTCAGAAGAAAATGACAGTCGGGCGATTCGAATTCGCAATCCGGAACTCTCTGCTTTTAGTGCTCCCTCTGTCCGGCGGTTAGAAGGAATTGGTGCATCACTGTCGGTTATCATAAGAGGGACGATGCCCGTTCTTTCGCGCAGAAAAGCACCAGCTCCGCTGCTTGCAGCACTCGTTGTTCTTGCCTGTACGCTGAGAGCAGCCGAAACCCCTACTTTCCGCCTTCAGGACCTGACTGAAAGCTCCGACGTGATTGCCGTGGTAAACATTACTGTCCAGTCGAGACTTTCCAGCACCACGATAGCCGTGGGCAAAACCAAGTACCAGGCCAAGCAGTTCACCGCCGAGGCGATTGCCGAGAAGTGGATCAAAGGCCAGATCTCTCCCCACATCGCGATTGGATACCTCGTCCCGGACGGCTTCCTGGGCTACGCGGCGGTTGGATTCGGGCGGCAGTTGGTGTTTCTGCGGAAGGTCCAGGACCGGAAAATGTGGAATCTGAGCAGTGGCTATCGTGCCGACTACGAATTTACCAGTCCCTACTATCCGTCGTTTCCCACTGTCAGCCAGTCGGAATCCCAAGCGGTGCCTGAGTCTCCGGACGCAGATGTCAATCAGAAGGTAATGAGAGAAATGGGGCTGGTGGTTGCTTCCGCGCACAAGTCCGCGATCGAGAAGATGCACATTCTGGAAAACGCCGATGATCTGCCTGCCGACCCGGCCTTTGACAGCCTGCTTCGCCAGGGATTGGACACCGCGCCAGATGCCGATATCCGCCTGGCAATCATTACGATCCTGATTTCGCGCAACGACGTATCCGTATTGCCCCAGGCGCAGGCGCTCCTCACCGGCGATTCGCTACTGGAGAAGCAGAAGCGCAGGCTAGGGTACCAGTTGCGTTCACTGCGTAATCCGAAGGCCGTGCCGGCTCTGACGGTCCTGCTGCAATCGCAGGATGACACGACGCGGCGGGGCGCCGCCGAAGCTCTCTGGCATATTGCCGACCGCTCGTCGGTGCCCGCCCTGGTCAATGCGCTTAGCGACCCTAATCGCGATATCCGCTATTTTGCCGTGCGCGCCCTGGCGGATATTACCGGCGATCACGAGTGGGGTCCGGAGGCGGCGCAATTCGATGATGATCAGTCGCGCATCATCCAGCACTGGAAGAATTGGGCCGCGGACCAGCAAGCGCCACCGCAGACTCCATCACTGCCGAAGCAATAGGCCGCAGAGTTACGCCGATTCGCACGCATCTGAGAACTCTGCGCCAATCCATGACAGGTTCTCCTCACTCTGCAACGGGTGCTAAACCACTCCCACGATCAAGCCGCTGGGCCCGGGCAGATTAATCCTGCGCACTTCGGTGAAGCCTGTAGCCTTCATCCAGTCGGTATATTCCACCTCGCTATAACTGGCGCCGGCATCGGTGGCAACGAGCATATTCAGTGAGAACAGAGCGGCGTGCAGCGGCGCGGTCTTTTCCGGATTGAGGATGAAGTCCTGCACCACGAGGCGGCCGTGCGGCGCGAGGGCCTGGCGAGCGCGACGGAATATGGCCTGGTTCTCTCCTTCAGAAAACATGTGGCAAATCGCGTTAAGCATGATGACGTCGTAGTTCGATCCCAAGTCGTCCTGAAGCATGTCTCCCGAACGTACCCTGACTTGTTCCGACACGCCGGCCTGGCGCACATATTCGGCGGTGAGCGGCACCACCTCCGGAAGGTCAAGGATCTCGCACTGCACGCCGGGATTAGCTTTGGCGAAGGCAATCGAGTACGCGCCGGAACCGCCTCCTAAATCGAGGATGCGATGTACCCCTTCTGTTCCCAGGGCCTTCACCACCAGCGGAGCGCGGTCTTTGGCAATGCGTTGCATTCCGGCAATGAAATCACGAGTCCAACCCGGCATACCGTCGCGTTCGATGGGGATGCGCGTACCGCCGCGCACAGCATCAGTCAAGGTGCTCCAGCGATGCCAGATGTTGGCAATGTGCAGCAAACCATTACGGTGGTTGTCCTTGGAATTCTGGACAAGGAAGCGTCTCGAGTCGGGCGTGTTCTGGTATTGATCGCCATTCTTGCTTAATAGTCCTAAAGCGACGAGTGCGTTGAGCAGCATGCCGGCAGCGCGGCCATTCGCGTGGATCTTTGAGCCAATCTGTTCAGCGTTGGCCCCATCGCCCACCGCGGTGAAGATGTCAAGCTCAATGGCCGTCAACAGGCAACGGCTTGGCATATAACCGCGAATCATCTGCTCGAGGCGTTCGGGCAGCATTCCTGCTTTGTCGTGGGCGGCCATTGCGCCCCGGAACTTGTCGCGATGCTCGGCCGACATGGCCTTCATTGCCTCGGCATCATCCCATACCAGCCTGCCCACAGGTTTTCCGCCATGCAAGTGCGCATCGACAATTTCGGGCACGTCAGACGGTTGCACCCGCCTGTACCACACGCCAGCGGGATAGACGACCATCACCGGGCCTTCGTCGCACAAGCCCAGGCAGCCGCAGGTGGTTAGTTGAACATCGTTGTCGAGTCCGCGGGCCTGGATCTCGCGGTCCAACGCGCCGAGCACAGCGAACGATCCGCTGGCCGGACACGACGTCAATCCTTCGGGTTTTTGTTGTGTGCAGACGAATAGATGAAAGCGGAACGGTTCCATGATTGCCTCCGGAAATGAATAAAAAGACGATTAAAGAAGAATGATGTTACCGCTTTCCTGACAGAGGTGGAGTGATTATACGCACACTCACGCACCACCGCCCTATCGTCGACTGCGACACTCGCAGCTTGTGTTGTAGCGCTGGCGCCCACGCCGGCTTTGTCGGCAGCCTTCCGGCCGCCGCATCCTGGCTTCCTTTGATTTGCGTTAATCTGCGTCAATCAGCGGTGAAAGTTTGATGGTTTGTGACGGAACTCAACCCACGAGTTTGGCCGGCGTCTTGGGCCTATTCCTCCCGCAGCGCCTCCATCGGATCCATGGACGCGGCTCGCCGCGCGGGAAGAAGAGCAGCCAGCAATCCGGCTGCAATCAACAGGGCCGCCAACGTCAAGATTCGGCCCGCATTGTTCTCGGGTTGCAACGGGACAACCGAATCGATGTATCTCCTGCTGGGCCAGGTCAACAGCAGGCCGGCTAAGACACCGGCGCCCAGCATATAGCCCACTCGCCGGTAGACTCCGGTCAAAATCCCCCAACGGCTCTCTCCCAGCGCCATGCGCACACCAATGTCGCGGCGCGAGAGTTCAACTTCATGGCTGATCAGGCCAAAGAGTCCGACGATCGCCAGCAGCACAGCCAATCCGGCAAAAGTCCCGAAGAGCCAGTTTTCCATCCTCTCAAAGATCAGCGTATCGGCGAGTACCTCGGGCATGGTCTCTGGCGCGCGGAACGGGAGCGTGGGATCAATCTCGAAGTATGCCTGTCGCAGGCTGCGAATAATGCTCTCCGGCGCCACGCTGGTGCGGACCACCAGCGACATGCTTCCCATTACGCGCATGCCTTCCTTTTGTGGGACCTGCAAGGAGCTCAAGTCCATCTCCGCCAGCGGTGGCTCATAAATATTCTGGCGAATGTTTTTGACGACTCCGATGATCATCGTCTTGTCGTCGTCATCCAGATGCATTCCGATCGGGTCGCTGCCGTTAGGTATGAACTTTTTCACGAAGGCTTCGTTGACCACGGTCACAAACTTCGACTTCGGGGTGTCGAGGCTTGCGTCAAACAACCGCCCCCGCACCAGCCGGTCCTGGAAGACGTCATAGAATCCGGGCGAGATAATCCTCAGCTCGGCCAGTTGCTCGGTATGCGGCGGCGGCGGCGGCGTGCCGGCGACGTGCACATCGGAATTCCAACCCCAGTTCTGAATCGGCAGCACCTGGATAATGCCAACCGACTGCACTCCCGGAATGGCCCGGACCCGGTCGAAGAGCGGCTGGTAAAAATCCGCCATCACGTCGCGTCCCTCATAGCGGCCTGAGGAAAGGTCGACTTCCGCAACCAGAATATGGTCCGGCGAGAAGCCCAGTTCCGAATTTTTCAATCCCGCCAGTAAATGTATCAGCAGCCCGGAAACCACCAGCAGTACCAGTGCCAGGGCCGTTTGCGCAATCACGAACGCGGCCCGAAGCCGGTGCTGTCCCCGGCTGACGCCGGCGCTTCCGCCCGCTCGCAAGGCAAGGCTCGGTGCCGTTCCGGAGAGGCGGAGAGCGGGCATTAGCGCCGCCAGGATCGTGACGGTCACCGACACTGCCAGGGAGGCGGCCAGGACCACCAGATTGAGTTGCACCCCCGCGCCCCGCGCCAGGGCGGAGACAAGCAGCAGGCGGATTGCGTGCAGCAGTCCGTAGGCCAGCGCCACGCCCGTTGCGGCGCCACAAACCGCAAAGAGCAGCGCCTCCGTAAGCATCTGCCGCACAATGCGCAACCGGTTCGCACCCACGGCGGTGCGCAGCGCGACCTCGCGCTCGCGCTTCACTCCGCGCGCCAGCAATAGCCCCGCGAGGTTCACGCAGCCGATCAAGAGCAGCGCCAGTACCGCACCGGAGAGCAACGTCAAGGAACCGCCGGTCTTTCCCAGAATGGACGCGCTTAGACTCGGAAGCTCCATTGACCGGCCCTGGCTATCCGGATAGGTACGACCCAAGTCAGTCAGAACACGGGTCATGTCGGCTTCCGCCTGCTTCGCGGATACTCCCGGACGCAGGCGTCCTACGGTTTGCAGCCAGTGATTCCCGCGGCCTTGCCGTTGTTGGCTCGACATGTGCAATGGCGTGTAAATCGCATTCAGCCGATTAATCGGAAAGCGAAAGCCGGCCGGCATGACGCCGATGATCGTGTATGGCCGGCCGTCCAGTCTCACCTGCCTGCCGATGGCGCTCTTGTCGCGGCCAAAGGCGTCACGCCATACCTCATAGCTCAGGACTGCAACGTCGTTACTTCCGTCGCGGTCTTCGCCCGGCGCGAAGGTCCTGCCCAGCAGTGGACTCACTCCAAATACGTCAAAGAAATTATCCGTGCCCTGAACCGAGCGCAGGGCGGTTGGACCAGCCGGGCCTTCAAAATTAACGCTGCCGTAGGAACTGTAGCCGGCAAGCACGTCGAAGGAATGGTTCATCTGCCGCCAGTCGGTGTATTCCGGATACGAAGCCGGTTGCGTATAACCCTGAGGCGAGCGCGGCGCGAGCGCCGCGATTGTGTTCGGATCGGCATAGGGCAGGGGCTGAATCAGCGTGGCGTAAAGAACGCTGAACACCGCCGACGTTACGCCAATACTAAGAGCGAGCACGGCAATGACAGTCGCGCCGAAACCCAGCGAGTGCCGTAGTTGCCGCCGCGCATACCGAAGGTCTTGAATAAAGGACTGCATGATGACTGAGATACGGAGCTGCCGCAGCGCAAGTTCCCGATAGCGGTCTTCCCTTGCCTGCGACTATTTGACGCGCCGGAGATGTACAGGTTAGTGGAGCGTTGCTTGTGGAAATGATCCTATCGCCCGCTTCGCGGGTTGACTCCCTGCGGGTCGCGAAAGATAGAAACTCAAGGTGCTTGGCGGAGGCCAGCGGTACTCATGGTTGTACGTTAACCCTCGTTTCCTACCGAATCGCTAGGCATCGCATTCCATCAATATAATGAGGAAGGCGGGCTAGACCGCCCAATTTGGCTGGTCCCAA